>CAJCIC010000035.1 GCA_903970185.1 Gammaproteobacteria bacterium | reverse complement strand
TGTTGTTGAAGCATAAACTTGCACTTTGTCAAAAGAAGCATATCGTTGCACTTGGCGCAAAAATATCCTTCCAGTCTCAAGTGCGTTGTTTTTAAAGCAATTCCTGGTGGAGAGGAGGAGGATCGAACTCCCGACCTTCGCATTGCGAACGCGACGCTCTCCCAGCTGAGCTACTTCCCCGCTCAAAACATTCTAACCGCGCGTTGATTTCACTTCAAGGCAATCAGCGAGGTGTCCCCTTAGCTTCTACGATAAATGCTGCTTGAGGCGCGTTGCAGTCGCAGCGCCCGTGCAACCAGCGTCGATGTCTAAAGAGACTGACAGCGTCTGCCGCCATCGACAAGGTGAATCTCGCCTGTGGTTTTTTTTGCGCCGGCGCCCAGCCAGTAGATCGTCGCTGCGACATCTTCCGGAGTGACGACGTCGCTTAACGCGGCGTCCGCGACATAGGCCTTTTTTGCCGCATCGTATCTCGCTTCACCCAGACCCTCCCTGAGCCAGTCCCCTTCAACGAACCCGGGCGCGACGACGTTCACGCGAATTTCCGGACCGAGAACGCGCGCGAGCACCAATGACAGGGAATTCATCGCACCTTTCGATGCAATATAGGCAATGCTCGAACCGGACGCGAGCAATCCGGCAATGGAAGACACATTGACGATCGCCGCCCCGGGTCGCCCCTTCAAGAGCGGCACAAACGCCCTTGCCATCTGAAACGGACCGATGACGTTGACGTCATAGACATGATGGAAATCCTCTGCAGAAAGCCCATCGAGGTCCGTCAGGCCAACGAACTTCGTCGTGCCCGCATTATTTACGAGAACGTCGCATCCGCCGAACTTGTCGGTGACCGCTTTGGCAAAGGCGCGACACTGCTGATCATCAGACACGTCCGCCTTGACAATCAGCACCTCGGCTCCCACCTCATGGCACGTCCTGGCCGTACGTTCCGCTCTTGCCGCATCGCGCGAATAATTTATGGCGACGTTCCAACCATTTTTCGCATAGACAAGCGCCGACGCAGCGCCGATGCCTGACGAGGATCCAGTAATTGCGCAGACTTTTCTCATCCGTTACTTTCGATAGGCATCCGTTTGGCGCAAAGGCCCTCAATGAAGGCGGCGCACCCTGATCGGCTGTTCGTCCCAATCGCTCGTGCTTTTTCCACGTGCAGCACCGTTGCCGCCCTCCGGTTTGGGCATGATAACCGCGATCTTTGCGGTCATCTGCAGCCACCGACGTAGTGTTCCGGACCCGGCGCGCTCGACTTTGCAACCGGCGATGCCTCGGGCAGCGCAAGAAGGCATATCGGGCGGGCGGGTCCGCCGGTTCCGGTAAAATCAACCTTTTATAGGCGCCTTCATGCAAATCAATCCGCCCTTCGGCTATCGCGAGATTACGCCACTCATGCAAGACCACCGCGTGCGGCAGGTATTACCCAAGTCAGTGCCGGATTTCGCGCGAACCTCAAATTCCCTCCCGGTCACGCTATCGGAGATCATTTTTGCGTGCCACGACTATCCGCTGGCGTTCGTCTCGCACGAGCAGGACAAGCATTTTGCGCTGGTCGCTGTGCTTGGCCTTGCCCCAGGAGAAAATCTTTTCACCACGGCCACCGGCTGGAAGCAGGATTGCTACGTACCTGCCTATGTGCGCCGCTACCCCTTTTGCATGACACGCGTAACGCTTGAAGGCGTACAGCAAAGTCAGCGTCTCATCTGCGTTGAAAAAGAGTGGCTGTCGTCCGATGGAGAGCGTTTCTTTGACGAACAGGGGCAACCTACGAGCCGATGGACGGACGTGCAAAGAATCCTCAATCTCTATGAATCCGAACTTGATCAGACCTTGACGATCTGCGCCATGCTGCGCGACTTCAAGTTGCTCGAACCGATGGCCATGCAAACCACCATCAATGGCACGCCTTTGACCCTTGGGGGAATGCACCGGGTCAACGCCGAGCGGATGACGACCCTCAACAGCAGCGAAATCAAGACCCTTTACAAAGCCGGTGCGCTCGCGGTCGCCTATCACCACCTCGGCTCGTTGAACCGATTCGAGAAGCTGGTAGCCATGAAAATTGAACGTTCGCGCAGCGAGATCGCTGAAGAGGGTTCGGTCTCGGCTGCCGACATCGCAGCATCGGTATGACCCGGCTGGACCCGCCACCGGCCTATTCGGCCGAATTTTGCGACAGCGAGTACAACTCGCGTGCGCGCATCCCTGATTTCCCGGAACTGTTTGCGAGCTGGGCATCCCGTGCCAAGGCATTCCGAGCCATTGCGCCACGTGCAAGGCTCGACGTGCGGTATGGCCCCAGTTCGACGGAGCGGCTCGATCTGTTTCTCGCCGATGGCGATCGCGCACCGCTGCTGGTCTTCATCCACGGCGGCTACTGGCGCTCCCTCGACAAATCGGACTTTTCCTGGGTGGGCGAGGCATTTAATCGCGAAGGCGTGTCGGTCGCCGTCGTGAACTACGGCCTTGCGCCAAAATTCACGATCGAGGAAATCGTATGCCAGATGGTGCGCGCGTCGGCCTGGCTATGGCGCAGGTCCAAGGACTACGGCATCGATCGGAGCCGCATGGTCGTCGCAGGGCACTCGGCAGGCGGTCACCTGACGGCGATGATGCTCGCTGCGCGCTGGCGCCTTTGGGAATCCGACTTGCCCGAAACGCTGTATCAGGGCGGCGTTGCCGTAAGTGGAATCTACGACCTCGAACCCCTCAGGCATGCTCCCTTCATCAATGGTGACCTGAAGCTGACGCCACAAAGCGTCGCGAGGCTATCGCCGCTTTACATGACGCCGTCGGGTGACGCGCCGCTGATCACCGCCGTGGGTGGCCTCGAATCATCGGAATTCAAGCGACAAACGAGGGAGATTGGCCAGGCGTGGGCTGGCGTTATCAAGAAGCAGCTGCAACTGCCAGACGACAATCACCTCACGACTTCTCCGCGCATTGCCGATGCGTCAAGCGCGCTTTTCAAGGAGACGCTGGCGCTAGTCAAACGCTAGCCTCCGCTTGGAAACGGAACGAGTTCAAGGTCTTCGTCACGACATCCAAGGGCCTGGGCCATTTGATGCAGGCCGTCGTCGTCGACGCGCACGACATCGTAGGCCGAAACGAAGTCATCGCCCTTGGACGACAGAAAGCCGCGGGCCTGGTCTTCTGAATTCCAGTACACAACTGCATCGGGCCCATCAGCACGCAAGCGGGCGCACATCGGAACGCGGTCTTCCTTGTAGACGATGGCAAACATTGAACCGCTCCTAAGATTCTGACGAAATCCTGACCTCGGTCAGGGCGTATAGACCCACTTACCATTTTCGATCCGCGCCATGACGCGAGAACGCTGATCCAGACCGACATGGTCCGTGGGACTCATGTTGACGACACCCTGCAGCACGGTAAGGTCACGGGTCTTTTCGATCGCGTCACGCAATGCACTGCGAAATTCGGCAGTACCGGGCTTTGCCACCTTCAATGCTTCGGGGATGGCGTGCGCGAGGACCAGCCACGCATCCCAGGCGTCGGCGGCGAATTGCGTCACCCCGTCACCCGGATAGTTTGCGACGTAGCGCTTGGCGAATTCGACTCCGAGTTTTTTCGACGGATGATCCTCAGGCAGCTGCGCTGCAACCACTGCAGGCCCGGTTGGAAAATAGGTGCCCTCGACGTCCTTGCCGCCAACCTTGAGGAATTCGAAAGTCGCGATCCCGTGCGTCTGGTAGATGGCGCCCTTGTAGCCGCGCTGAACCAGTTCGATTTCGGGCGTAGCTGCAGGAGTTGCCGACCCGGCGATCAACACCGCGTCGGGCTTTGCCGCCATGATCTTGAGCACCTGCCCGGTTACCGAAGTGTCATTGCGGTTGTAGCGTTCGTTGGCGACGAGCGTGATATGCCGAATGTCGAGCAAACGCGTCACTTCGTTGTACCAGCTTTCGCCGTAGCCGTCGGAAAAGCCGATAAAGGCCAGCGTCTTGATCCCGTGATCCTCCATATGTTGCGTGACGATCGTGGCCATCAAGGAGTCGTTCTGCGGCATCTTGAAGACCCAGCGTTTCTTGTCGTCCATGGGCAAAACAATGCTGCCCGACGCGGCAAGCGTAATCATCGGCGTCTTGGCCTGCGCGACGATGTCGATCAGCGCAAGGGCATTGGGTGTCGTGTTGGGTCCGACGATGACGTCGACGTTGTCCTCAGCCGTCAGCTTCTTTGCATTGAGCACGGCGCCGGTGGTGTTCGAGTTGTCATCGAGGATGAAGGTTTCAATCTTCTGGCCAGCAATTTCCTTCGGCCACATCATGACGACATTCTTGCTCGGCAGCCCAATGGCAGCTGCCGGGCCGGTCGTCGACAGCGTAAACCCGATGCGGATCTGGGCAGCAGCGCTCAGCGGCAAAAGCGCGCTTAGCGCGAGCGATGCAATCAGAAAAGCGCCAGGTAGAGCATTGCGCATCGACATTTCAGACCTCTTTTGTGAAGCGCTACTGTAAGACGACTCGGGCAGCCGGGCAAGGAATCCTGTCACGCTGCAAGCAAGCCGAGGTGGCGTGCCCGCGCCCGCACCAGGGCATCCACGAGGCGCACCGTCGGCGCAGGCACGTTTGACAATTCTGCAAGCTCGAGCACGCTGCCAACGATGGCGTCGATCTCCGGCGGGCGGCCGGCCTCGAAATCCTGCAGCATCGAGATCTTGGCGCGGCCCAGCTGACGCGCCAGATCGATGCGCTCGCTGGCGGACATCGCAACCGGGATTCCGAAGGCGCGTGCCACCTCCATGCCCTCGTTGAGCATCGGCACCAGCACCTCGACAAGGCGCTCATCCGCGCAGATGGCGTCCATCAAGGCACCGGTGAGCGCCGCCACTGGATTGAATGACAGGTTGCCAACCAGCTTGACCCAAACGTCTTGCCTGATCGCCCGGCTCACAATACCCTCAAGCCCAGCGCCGTTGACGGCCGCATTCAGGTTCGTCACGCGCGAAGTCGCCGCATCGGGAAGCCCGACATCGATTTCCCCGAAGATCAAGCGACGCCCGGCGGTGTGATGCACCTCCCCCGGAGCGCGAACTTCTCCAGCCAAATGCACGACACAGCCGATGATATGGCGCGCATCGATCGCTGCCATGAGCGCGCCTTGCGGATCGACGGCCTTGATGACACGTCCTTCATGGGGGCCGCCTTCGCGCGCGAAGTACCACCACGGCAGTCCATTGATCGCCGGCACGACAAGTGTCTCGGCGTGCATGAGGGGCGATATCCGCGGCAGGAGCTGACCCAAGGCGTTGGCCTTGGCAGCAAGAATGATCACATCCTGCGGCCCTATCCTGTCGGAAAGCGCTTGCGGATCCCCGTCGGCCTCGAGACGATGGGTGGTCCGCGTCTGCGAATCAAGGTGATCGACGAGCACGAGCCCGTGACGCAGGATTGCAGCAAGATGGGGCCCGCGTGCAATCACGCTGACCTCGTGTCCGGCCAGGGCAAAGCGCGCAGCGAGAATACCCCCGATCGCGCCTGCGCCGGCAACGCACACCTTGATCCTGTCGGGCATCGCCTGCCTTACGTGTCTTGAACGCTAATGGTCGGAAATCCGGCCCTGTCGGCAGGACTTGCCGCAATCCGCGCTGCAATACGAACCGCGATATCGCGATAGGCCCTGGCAATCGGTCCATCGGATTCGGCGACCACCGTCGGCCGGCCGGCATCGGTCTGCTCGCGAATGCGCATATCAAGCGGCAGTCCGCCGAGGAAATCGACCTGATACTGGGCGCACAATTTTTCCGCGCCGCCGCTGCCGAAAATCGCCTCGCTGTGACCGCAGTTCGAGCAGATATGAATGCTCATGTTTTCGATCACGCCAAGAATCGGAATGCCGACTTTCTCGAACATGCGCAAGCCCTTGCGGGCATCAAGAAGGGCAATGTCCTGCGGCGTCGTGACGATCACGGCTCCTGTCACCGGCACCTTTTGCGAAAGCGTCAATTGGATGTCCCCAGTGCCTGGCGGCATGTCGACGATCAGGTAGTCCACGGCATGCCAGTTGGTTTGCGAGAGCAACTGCATCAGTGCCTGCGTGACCATCGGTCCGCGCCAGACCATCGGCTCGTCGCGATCGATCAAAAAGCCGATCGAGATCGCCTGCACGCCGTGCGCCTTGAGCGGTTCCATGGTCTTGCCGTCAGCCGACTGAGGCTTGGCGTCGATGCCAAGCATCATCGGTAGCGAGGGGCCATAGATATCGGCATCGAGAACGCCGACCGAGGCACCTTCTGCTGCGAGCGCAAGGGCCAGGTTGACTGCCGTGGTGCTCTTGCCCACGCCGCCCTTGCCTGAAGCCACGGCAACCACATTCTTCACGCTCGGAAGCGGCTCGGTGCCGCGTTGCGAGGCGTGCATCTGGATCCTGCTTGACATCTGAAGCGCGAATTTCAGGCTCAAGACGGCAACGCCGAGTTCTCCTGCAATATGCTCTTCAAGAAGCCGCATCAGCTGCTCCCGCCCGGAAACAAGCGGATAGCCAAGCCTGACGTCGGCGCCAAGCACGTTGCCATTCACGCTGACATTGCTCACCTCGGCCGCCGACAGGAACGGCTGCCCGCTGTGAGGATCGATAAAGGAGGCAAACGCTGCCTCTACAGCGGAACGGTCAAGACTCATGCAGAAGTCGCCCCAAAAGCATCGAGTCTAGCGGATTCGCCTCAAGGCCGCGGGCGCCGCCGCGGAATTTGCTGCAAACTTCGCTCATGGAAGAGTCGCCCCCTGCCGCTGTCGAGCCGGTTTACGACCTGGTGATCATTGGCGGTGGCGTCAATGGATGCGGTATCGCACGAGACGCTGCAGGACGAGGACTGTCCGTGCTGCTTTGCGAAAAGGACGACCTCGCTGCACACACGTCAAGCGCCAGTACCAAGCTGATCCATGGTGGTTTGCGCTATCTCGAGTACTACGAATTTGCCCTGGTACGAAAGGCGCTGATCGAGCGAGAACTGCTGCTCGCTGCAGCACCGCACATCATGTGGCCCCTTCGTTTTGTCATGCCGCACGACCCGGCGACGCGCTCCGCCCTCGTCATCCGCGCCGGTCTTTTCCTGTACGACCATCTTGCTCGGCGCAAATTCCTGGCGGGATCCAAGGGCATCGACTTGATGCATCATCCAGCCGGTGTTCCTCTTGCCGGCAAATGGCAACACGGTTTTGAATATTCCGACGGATGGGTTGACGACTCTCGCCTTGTTGCGCTCAATGCCTGCGACGCGCACGAGCGCGGTGCTCGCATCCTGACACGTACACGCTGTGCTGGCGCGCGACGCGCACGGACGCACTGGAGCGTCGATCTGGTCAGTGCCGGCGGGCACTCGAGCACGGTCACGGCACGCGCGCTGATCAACGCCGCGGGCCCGTGGGTCGCAGACCTGCTGGCAGTGCAACTCAAGGTCAATTCAAGCCACAGCATTCGCCTTGTCAAAGGCAGCCACATTATCGTTTCCCAACTGTTCACCCATCCCTTCGCATACATTTTCCAGAACCCCGATCGCCGCATCATGTTCGCGATCCCCTACGAGGAACGATTCACACTGATCGGTACGACCGATATCGACTATCACGCCGACGCCTCATACGTCAGTATCGACTCCGATGAAATTGCATATCTATGCGAGATGAGCAACCGTTACTTCAAGAAGCGCATCGGACCCTCCGATGTCGTGCGAAGCTATTCCGGCGTCAGGCCACTTTTGCGCGACGACCGCTCCGAGGCAGCTGCAGTGACACGCGATTACTGGCTTGAACTCAATACCGACGGCGCACCCATCGTTTCCGTATTTGGCGGCAAAATCACAACCTTTCGACGCCTGGCTGAAGAGGCCATGGATCTCGTCTTGCCTGCGCTTGGCTCAAGCGATGCCGTAAGGCGCCACTGGACAGATTCCGTGCCGCTTCCGGGCGGCGACTTCGGCGGCCGGTCATTCGATCAGTTTTTCGCTCGCCAGGCTGCATCAAGGCCGTGGTTGCCGCAACCCCTTCTTGCGCGCTGGGTACGCGCCTACGGCACGCGGATTGACCGCTTTCTCGCGAACTGCGAGCGACTCGAGGATCTGGGGGCGGAGATTGCCCCAGGCGTCTACGAGGCAGAGCTTCGCTACCTCGTCGAGTATGAATTTGCCCAAACGCTCGACGACATCCTCTGGCGTCGCAGCAAGCTTGGCATGCACCTGCCGTCGAGCGCGGCCGATGCCATCGCACTTTGGCTTACAGAAAATACCTCGGCTAACGAGACCGCAGCTGCATCAGTGCAAGACGAGCGTCGGTAGCCAGAGCGAAAGCGCTGGCCAGTAAGTGACGATCAGAAGAAAAAGCAGCATGGTCAGAAGCCAGGGCACTACGGCAACGGTAAGCTCGGTGATTCCCATCTTGGCGATGCCTGAGCCCACGTAGAGGTTCAGGCCCACCGGTGGGTGGCAAAGTCCGACTTCCATATTGACCATCATCAACACGCCAAAATGGATCGGGTTGATGCCGAGCTTGGTGGCGACCGGATAGAGGATCGGCGCGAGCACCAGGACGATCGACGAGGGCTCCATGACATTGCCAGCGACGAGGAGCAAAACGTTGACCACGGCCAAGAACGCGATCTGGCCAAGGCCCTGTGCGGTGAGCCAGTCGGCCATCGCCTGCGGGATGTTCTCGCTTGTCATGAGAAACGAAAACAGCACGGCGTTGGTGATGATATAGAGCAGCATGGCACTGAGCGTTGCCGAGTCGATCAACACCTTGGGTACTCTCTTGAAGGGCAGGTCGCGGTAGACAAAGACCACAACGACAAAGGCGTACACGGCAGCCGTTGCCGCCGCCTCGGTTGGCGTGAACACGCCTGAATAGATGCCTCCGATGACGACGAAGATCAGCAGCAGCCCCCACAGGCTGTCCCAATAGGCAACCCATACCGCCAGCGCTTCATAGCGCAAGCCGAAGCGGAACCGGCGGGCGATGCGTGCTGCGACCGGCAGCCAGACGATAAATGAAAGCGTCACCGCCAGAAACAGGCTGCCGCTTAGGTGCAGCAGCAAGACGATCACGGGGGCGGGGACGCCAATGGTCGCGATTACGCTGGCCGCAAGGCCCAGGGCGGCGCTTAGGCTTTGCTGCGAGAAACTGCGGTTCGGAAACAGTTGCACCCGCGGATACTTGTTTTTTCGGGCGATCCACCAGGTGGTCATGCCCAGCATGAAGGCAAGCAAAATCCCTGGCACGATGCCCGCGATGAACATGTCGCTCACCGAATTGCTGGTCGACACTGCATAGAGGACCATCACGATTGACGGTGGCACGAGAATGCCAAGCGCACCCGACGTGGTAATGACGCCGGCACCGAAGCGCTTGGGAAAGCCGGCTTTCACCATTGCGGGCATGACAATCGAGCCGATGGCAACGACAGTGGCCACCGACGATCCCGAGATTGCGGCAAATAGAGCGCAGGCCAAGACGCCTGCGAGAGCGAGGCCGCCATAGAGGTGCCCAACCAGGGTCACCGTGAAATTGATCATGCGCTTGGCGACGCCGCCTTGAGTCAGGAAATTTCCGGCGAGAATGAAAAACGGAATTGCCATGATGCTGAAATTCTCGATACCGGTAAAAAGCTTCAGGGCGACGCTCTCGATGGGCACCGATGTCATGGTGAACAGGTAGGTCAACACCGTGAGGCCAAGCGAGATCGATACCGGCATGCCGGTCAGCATCAAGGCGATCAGCAGGACGAAAATCAGGGCGGCGTTCACGAAGCAAGATCCTTCGGCTCGACCGACGCTGCAACCGCCACCTGGTGGAGGTCGAGTTCGACTTCGTCTATGCCCTCGACCTGGCCGTGCTCACGGTGCGGAATCTCCCCGGTCTTGAGAAAGTGAGCGATGACCTGCAAAAAACGGTAGCACATCAGGTAGGAGCCAAGCGGTATGCACAGATACACGATCCAGATGGGCACTTCCATGTCTTCCGAAGTCTGGTCGGTGTGCGCGATCTTCCAGACCAGATTGGCCCCCAGGGTGCCGACAATGCCGGTGAAAAGGGCTCCGCCGATGAGGCCGATCGTGATCAGAATCCGGCGCTTGCTCGGCCCCAGGCGGTTGACGAGCACATCGACGCCCACGTGCGTGCCGGCACGCACGCCGTAGGCGGCGCCGAACTTCGCCATCCAGACGAACATGAAGATACAAAGCTCTTGCGCCCAGCTCATGTTGATGCGGGCGGTGTAGGGCTGCAGGGCCGGAACACCCGATGCAAAGCGATGAACCACCGCGACAAAGATGATGAGAGTCGCGAGGGCGATGAGAACCGCGATAATGAATTCCTCGAGCCGATCGAGGATTCGGTTAAGGACTTTAAGCATCCAGGTCGGTCTACTTGTAGCCGAGCGAGGCCGATTCCTTATTGATCGAATCGATCAGGTCCTTGCCGATGCGAGGCTCCATCTCCTTTTGCACGGGCACGAGAACTGCGCGCCATTGCGCCTTCTCGGCATCGGTCAGGTAATACACCTCGGTCTTGCCGGTAGCCTTGACCTTGGCCAGGGCGTCATCATTTTCCTGTTGCGCGATGGCGTTGGTGTAACGCGTCGCGTCTTTCATCGCGCCTTCGAGAATGGTGCGAATGTCAGGTGGCAAGCCGTCCCAGAATTTCTTGTTGACGATGACAGCGTAGCCAAGATAGCCGTGATTGGAGACCGTGACGAATTTCTGGACTTCGTTCATGCGCTGCGTATAGAGATTCGATGGTGGATTCTCCGTACCGTCGACGACGCCGGTTTGAAGCGCTTGATAGACGTCTGAGAAAGCCATCACCTGGGGATTCGCGCCAAGAGCGCGAAACTGGGCATCAAGCACCTTTGAAGACTGGATGCGCATTTTCAGACCCCGGAAATCGGCGGGCACGTGCAGCGGACGATTGGCGCTCATGACCTTAAAGCCGTTGTCCCAGTAGGCGAGGCCCTTGATGTCCTTGCTTTCGAGTTTTTGGAAGAGTGCCGCGCCAATCGGTCCGTCTTCGACGCGTTGCAAGACAGCCTTGTCAGGAAAAATGTAGGGAAGGTCGAACACTTCGAATTCCTTCACTCCAAGTGGCCCGAACTTCGCCAGCGACGGCGCTAGCATCTGTACCGCACCGATTTGCAGCGCTTCGACTTCTTCCTTGTCCTTGTAGAGCGTGCTGTTGGGATAGACCTCGACCTTGACACGGCCGTGGGTGCGCTCTTCGGCAAGCTGCTTGAAGCGCTCGGCGCCCTTGCCTTTCGGCGTATCGGCTGCGACGACATGGCTGAACTTGATGACAATGGGTGCGGGTTGCTGCGCCACTGCCAAAGTAGCCAGGGCAAGCGTGAGGGCGCAAAAAACTGCCTGTACAACCTTCATTTCGTCTCCCGGGGCTGGTCTGGTTCTTGTATGTGAAGTTTACGCCTTGCCACTTGCCGCATCGGTGACCGACTGCAGCAATGCCGCGCCGATGCGCGGCTCCATTTCCTTGGCAACCGGGGCAAGCGCGGCTTTCCACGCAGCCCTTTCCGCATCGGTTAGGATCGCCACCTGCGTTTTTCCTGACGCCTGAATGGTCTTGAGCGCATCGGCGTTCTCGCGCGTGACCAGGTCGTCCTCATGAGCGGTGGCATCGCGCATCGACTCGTTCACCATGACTTGCAACTCCGGGCTCAATTTTTCCCAGAAGCCCTTGTTCATGATCGCCGCATAACCGGTATGTGTGTGATTCGTAACCGCAATATACTTTTGCACCTCGTACCACTTTTGCGAGGTATAGCTCGAAGGAATGTTTTCGGTGCCGTCAACGACACCCGTCTGCAGGGCCTGGTAGACATCGGAGAAGGCTAGCGTCTGCGGCAGCGCGCCCAAGGCGCGCAGGTTCGCCTCGAGCACCTTCGATGAGGCAATGCGCATCTTCAGGCCGCGCAGATCACCGGGAAGACGGATCGGCCGGTTGGCGGAATAGACGTGATACCCGGCGCTCCAGAACGCAAGTCCCCTGATCTCGCGGTTTGCAAGCAGAGCGAAAAGTTGCTTTCCGATATCACCGTCGGCAACGCGCCGAAAGGCTGCCTCGTCCGGAAACAGGTAGGGCAGATCGAATAATTCGAACTGGCGCACGCCAAGGGGGCCGAATTTCGACAGCGATGGCGCAAGCATCTGCACGGCGCCAATCTGCAGGGCCTCGAGTTCCTCCTTGTCTTTGTAGAGCGTGCTGTTCGGGTACACCTCGACGCGAATTCGACCTCCCGAGCGGCTCTCAAGCGCTTCCTTGAAGCGCACGGCGCCCTGCCCCTTGGGCGTGTCGCCGGCGACGACATGACTGAATTTGATGACGATCGGATCAGCCGCACGCAGGCGGCCAACGAGAGGCAGCGCGGCCAGCGCTGCGCCTTGCGAGATGAATTTGCGCCGGTTCGAGCTCATTGCGAACTTTTGCCGTCGTCGCTCGGCTTTGTCAATGCGCATTTCCCCGGGTCAAGCCGCATGCTTTAGGGCAGGGATCATGTCGACTAAGCCACCGATAATAAATTCGACGGCAAGCGCCGCAAGCAAGAGACCCATCAGGCGGGTGGCGATGTTGATGCCCGTCCTGCCCAGAACGCGACTGATCGGATCGGCAAGCGACAGCGCGATGAGGGTTAGCGCACCGATGCCGATACCGCATCCGATCAAGGCCAGTGTCTGCCACCAGACGTGTACCCGGTCGGCATAGACAATCACGGTGCTGATCGTTCCGGGTCCGGTCAGCAGGGGAATCGCAAGCGGCACGACTGCGATGCTTTCCTTGCCCTCAGCCTCGATCGATTCCTCCGCCGTGTGCTTTGTGCCACCGACTTGGGCATTGATCATCGAAATTGCCATGAGCAGCATGATGACGCCACCACCGACCTGGAAAGCTTCGACGGAGATGCCGAAAAATCCTATGAAGCGTTCACCAATGAGCGTCGTGAAGGCGATGACGAGCACCACCGAGAGCGATGCCACGCGCGCCGTTGCGCGCCTTTCCGCGCGCGTCTGGGAAACAGTAAGACTGATAAAGAACGGGATCGCGCCCAGCGGGTTGACAAGCGCAAGAAGCGAGAGAAACGTCTTGATGAGATCGAAACCGTGCACGGCTAGAGCTGGTAGTTCGACGCGGGTTGATGCGTGGTAAAAAGGCGCTCGAGCAGTTGCTGGTCGAATTCCGGCGCAAGAAGCGTGATCAGGTGATAGACGTAGCCGCGCAGCACGTTTCCCCGCTTGACGGCTGCGTGCGTGACGTTGTTGCCAAATAAGTGCCCGGCAGGCACGCTGACGAGGCCGGGCTGGCCAAGCGGATCGATCGCGATTCCGGCCACGATTCCGACACCAAGACCTGCCAGGACGTAGGTCTTGATCACGTCGGCATCGATCGCATCGAGCACGATATCCGGTGTCAGGTTGCGCGTTGCAAAGGCCGCATCGATGCGCCTTCGACCGGAGAAGTCAGTGTGATACGTAACGAGCGGAAAGCGTGCGAGTGCTTCAAGCGTCATGCGCTTGCCACTCAAATCGGGCGGTGTGCCAAGAATATTCAAGAGCGGATGCTCAAGCGGCATGACAATAGCGTGCTGCCACTGGAAGCACGGAACACTGATCAGGCCTTCGGTTTCCGAGATGGCTTCAGTTGCGATGGCAAGGTCGGCATCGCCGTTTAACACCATCTGGGCAATCTGCCGGGGCGTGCCTTGCATCAGCGACAAATGGACGTGCGGAAAGAGCTGGGTGAACTGCTTGACAACCGGCGGCAGCGTATAGCGCGCCTGGGTATGGGTGGTCGCAATGACCAGATCACCGCTTTGCTTGCTGCTGAATTCGGCACCGACGCGACGCAGGTTATCGGCTTCGATGAGCAGCCGCTCAATGATCGGCAGCATCACCCGGCCAGGTTCGGTCAGGGTTTTGATGCGCTTGCCATGGCGCACGAAGATCTGGATGCCAAGCTCTTCTTCGAGCTCGATGATCGCCTTTGAGACACCGGGCTGGGACGTGAATAGCACCAGTGCCGCAGCGCTCAGGTTGAAGTTCTGGCGCACCGTCTCGCGCACGAAGCGGAGCTGATTGAGGTTCACGAGGGGTCCTTCTTCCGGGAATGCTCAAGCAGTGCGATCGCATGCATAAGACAAGGCCCCGCGCGCAGTCGCGCGCCGTGAATTAACGTGCGGCTGACGCCGACTCGCGCTTGTTCAAGGGTTTTACCAGGTCATCGCGCTTGACGCCGAGCCAGCGCGTGATCGGCGCCATGACAAGAACCGAAGAATAAATGCCGAACAGAATGCCGATGGTCAGGGCGACTGCGAAAAAACGCAATGTCGGGCCGCCGAAAAACAGCATCGAGAGCACGACGGTTTCCGTCAGGCCGTGGGTGATGATGGTGCGCGAGATGGTGCTGGTGATGGCATTGTCGATGACCTGATCGACACTGGCCTTGCGAAGCTTCTTGAAGTTTTCGCGAATCCGGTCGGCGATCACGACCGATTCATTCACCGAATAGCCCAAGACAGCAAGCGTTGCTGCAAGCACGGTCAGCGAAAATTCCCATTGGAAGAAGGCAAAAAAGCCAAGAATGATGACGACGTCGTGCAAATTGGCAACGACCGCTGCAAGCGAGAATTTCCACTCGAAGCGAAATGCCAGATACACCATGATGCCAACCACGACCCAGAAGAGGGCAAGGGCGCCGCTCTCTGCAAGCTCGCGTCCGACCTGCGGGCCAACGAAATCGACGCGCCGGATTTGCGGCTGGCTGCCGCCTGCGCTCAGAACATTGGCCGTCAATTTGTCACGATCGAGCTGGGGCGTCTTGTCGCCGGTGGTCTGGATCGATGGTGCAGCGGCGATGTCCTTGAGCGACATGCGCAGGATGACGTCGCGGGTGGTACCGAAATTTTGCACCTGCGGGCTCGCGACGCCGGCCTTGACCAGTGATTCACGGATTGAATCGATGTTGGCGACGTCCGCGTAACTGGCCTCGATGACGACTCCACCGGTGAATTCGATGCTGAAGTTCAGGCCGCGCGTCGTCAAGAAGAAAACCGCGGCAAGAAATGTAATCAGCGAAATCACGTTGAAGATCAGCGCGTGACGCATGAAGGGGATGTCGCGCTTGATGCGGAAGAATTCCATGGCGCTTCTACCTCTTGGCCAACGTGGCGGGGATATCGAAAAAGGGCATCACGCCGGCTTCCAGACCTGGCCAATGGCCAGGGATGACAGCTTGCGGCGGCGCCCGTAGATCAGGTTGACAATTCCGCGCGAGACGAACACCGACGAAAAGATCGAAGTGACAATGCCAATGCAATGGACGATGGCAAAGCCACGGATCGGCCCGGAACCAAATGCAAGCAGCGCGAGGCCAGCGATAAGCGTTGTGATATTCGAATCCAAAATGGTGCCGAAAGCTCGCTCATACCCCGCAGCGATCGCAGCCTGGGGTGTGCTGCCATTGCGCAGCTCTTCCCGAATGCGCTCATTGATCAGCACGTTGGAGTCGATCGCCATGCCCAGTGCGAGAGCGATTGCGGCGATTCCAGGCAGCGTCACGGTCGCCTGCAAGGCGGACAATATCGCGATCAAAAACAGCAGATTGGAGCCCAGCGAGACGACGGAAACCAGGCCAAACAGCATGTAGTAGATCACCATGAAGACCGTGATCGCCAGAAATCCATACACGACCGAAAGGAAACCGCGTTCGAT
Organism: Gammaproteobacteria bacterium; assembly: GCA_903970185.1. Lineage (GTDB taxonomy): Bacteria > Pseudomonadota > Gammaproteobacteria > Burkholderiales > Burkholderiaceae_D > CAJCIC01. The sequence continues at coordinate 23,466 of CAJCIC010000035.1, read as the reverse complement.
GTTGTCCTTTCCAAGCGACGGACCGATGCTGCGCTCCTCGATAATGTCCATCGGTGCCGCGAGTGCACCTGCGCGCAGCAAGAGCGCTTCATCGGTCGCCTCAGACGGCGTCATGGTGCCGCTGATCTGAAAGCGCTGCCCCAATTCGCTCTGGATTTCAGGCGCGGTGATGATTTCGCCCTTGTTTTTCTCAAAGAGAATGAGTGCCATGCGCTTATGAATATTGGCGCGCGAAACTTCTCGCACGGTGCGCGCGCCTTTGGCGCCAAGCGTGAGCATCACAATCGGTTGCTGCGTTTGCGGATCGAAACTGGCTTGCGCATCGGTCAGATCGTCTCCTGAGAAGACCACCTGCTTTTTCACCAGAAGCGGGATGCCTCCGCGCTCGGTGAAGCGGTCATCGCCAAATGGAACACTGCTGGTGGCAAGCGCCGTCATGGCCTCGGGGCTCGAATCGACAAGGCGCGCCTCAAGCGTTGCCGTGCGACCGATGATTTCCTTGGCCCGGGTGGCATCCTGCACCCCAGGAAGCTCGACGACGATTCGATCCGCCCCCTGGGGCTGGATGACCGGCTCGGAGGTGCCAAGCTGGTTAACGCGATTGCGCAGCGTCGTGATGTTCTGCTGGATCGCGTTGCTTTGCAGCTGTGTCGCGGCCGAAGGCTTGAGCGTCGCCGCAAGGACATAGCCGGATGCTTCCTGACGGACCTTGAAATCGAGATCGGCTTCGCCATCGGCAAGCACCTTCATCGCGGCACCGGCCGTCTCGGCATCGTTAAATGCAATATCGACTTCCTGGCCATTGCGTTCAACGCCGTTGGAGCGGATCGTCTTGTCCCTCAGGGTGCTTCTGAAATCGGTGGTCAGGCTATCGAGCCGCTTGTTGATTGCAGCGGACATATCGACCTGCATCAGGAAGTGGATGCCCCCCTGCAGATCAAGTCCCAGGGACATCGGACGGGCGCCAAGGGCGGTCAGCCAGGCCGGGCTCGACGACACGCGGTTGAGCGCCACGACGTAGGATTCGTCATTCGGATCCGGGTTGAGCGCAGACACGAGCGCGTCTTTTGCCTTGAGTTGGACGTCGTCGCTTGCAACCCTAACGCGCACGCTTGGGGAGGCGCCTTCCTGATAGAAGATGCCCTGCTCCTGGATGCCCGCCTTGGTCAGGATATCCTTGACCTGCGTGACGATCGAGGGTTCGATCTTGACCGTCGCCTTGGCACTTGCAATCTGAACAGCTGGCACCGACGGAAAAAGATTCGGCAGCGCGAAGAGCAGCCCCGCAAGGAGCGCGACGCCAATGATCACGTACTTCCACAGTGGATAACGATTCATGGCAATGGATGCGTCTGGATTCGCGAAGACGAGCGCATCAGATCGATTTCAGGGTGCCCTTGGGCAGCACGGTTTGCAACGCCGACTTCTGCACCATCAACTCCACCGGCGCATTTCCGGCTTGCGCGACTTCAAGCGTGATGTAATGGTCGGAAACTTTCGTAACCTTGCCCAAAACGCCACCCGCCGTGATCACCTCGTCACCGGACTTGATCGCGTCGATCATGGCCTTTTGTTCCTTGGCGCGCTTCTGTTGCGGGCGCAGCAAGAGGAAATAAAACACGACCACCAGCACGGCCGGCAGGGCCATGCTCTCGATCGAAAAGGCATTCGCCGCCGCGCCAGCGGTCTGGGCATAGGCCGGTGAAATCAGCAATTCAGTCTCCAAGGGGGCTTTCCAAACAACCTTAAATTGTACCACTGCGGGAGGGCCCATTCGGTGGCAGGGCGTTGCCCTGCGCAGGGCCTATTCGATCCCGACGGAGCGCCGCGCCATGGTTTCGCTCGCAAATGCCTCGAAGCGTTGCAATTCGATCGCCTCGCGTGCGCCTTGCATAAGTTCCTGATAGTAGTAAAGGTTATGCAAGGTATTGAGGCGGCTGCCAAGAATTTCACCGACGCGATGCAAATGGTGCAGGTATGCCCGCGAAAAGCCGGTGCAGGTGGGGCACCGGCATTGCGGGTCAAGCGGGCGCTCGTCGTCCTTGTAGCGCGCATTGCGCAACTTGATATCGCCGTTGCGCGTAAACAGCCAGCCATTGCGCGCATTGCGGGTGGGCATGACGCAGTCGAACATGTCGATGCCACGCGAAATACCTTCAAGCAAGTCCTCAGGCGTGCCAACCCCCATCAGGTAATGCGGCTTGTCTTGCGGCAGCACGGGTGAAAGAACATCGAGCACCTTGAGCATTTCGTCCTTGGGTTCGCCAACCGATAAGCCGCCGATTGCCATGCCGTCAAACTCCATCTCGTCGAGCCGGGCGAGCGATTCACGGCGCAAGTGCGGGTACATGCCGCCCTGGACGATGCCGAAAAGGGCGTTCGGGTTGTCCAGGTGGCGGTGCGCATGAAGCGACCGTTCCGCCCACCTCAGCGAAAGTTGCATCGATTGGGCTGCGACCGGCTCGTCGGCCGGCCACGGGGTACATTCGTCAAACACCATCGCGATATCGGCGTTCAGGATCCTTTGGATCCGCATCGACTCTTCTGGCGTTAGCATCAGTCGGTCGCCATTGATCGGAGAGGCAAATGTCACGCCCTCCTCCGAGATTTTGCGCATCGCACCGAGACTGAAGACCTGAAAGCCGCCCGAATCCGTCAGGATCGGGCCACTCCAGCCCATGAAACGGTGCAGGCCACCGAATCGTTCGAGCACGTCCATTCCCGGCCGAAGCCAGAGATGAAAGGTGTTGCCCAGGACGATTTTTGCGCCGACTTCCAGGAGTTCGCGAGGCGATACGGCCTTGACCGATCCGTAGGTCCCAACCGGCATGAACACGGGCGTGTCGACACTGCCATGGGCAAGCGTGAGCCGCCCGCGGCGGGCGGCGTGATCCTTGGCCAGCAGTTCGAACTTCATGCGCGCTTCAGAAGCATCGCATCACCATAGCTGAAAAAGCGATATTGCTGCTCGATGGCATGGGCATATGCGCGCCGGATGAACGCGGGACCCGCAAATGCCGAGACCAGCATCAGCAGCGTCGATTTCGGCAGGTGGAAGTTGGTAAGAAGCACATCGACCACCTTGAAGCGATACCCAGGCGTAATAAACAGCTGTGTCGTCGAACGTTTAGGCTCGATCCTGCCGTTTTCATCGACAGCAGACTCAAGGGCTCTTAACGACGTCGTCCCGATCGCGATCACCCGTCCTCCGGCGGCCCGCGTGCGCTCAAGCGCTTGCGCAAGCTCTGCTGGAATGTCGTAGGTTTCCTCATGCATCACATGCTGGCTCAGATCCTCGTGCCTGACCGGCAGAAATGTCCCGGCGCCGACGTGCAGCGTCAGGGTGCTGCGAATCGCCCCGGCCGCATCGATGCGTGCGAGCAGGTTCTGGTCAAAATGCAGACCGGCCGTTGGCGCTGCCACGGCTCCCGGATGTTTTGCATAGACCGTCTGGTAGCGCGCTTCGTCATCACTTGTCGCATCATGTTCAATGTAAGGTGGCAACGGCAATGAACCCAGGCGCTCCAGAAGCGCATAGAACGAGGATTGTGCTTCCAATACATAGAATTCGCCGCGGCGCGCGACAACACGAAGCACTCCGCCGTCGGCGAGCACGAGCCGGCTTTCCGGTTTTGGCGCATGACTGACTCTTAGCAGGGCCTCGACGTGACACTCGTCGATGATGCGCACAACCATGATTTCGGCCACACCCCCGCTATCACGCCGCGCCTTGAGGCGGGCCTTGAGTACACGGGTGTCGTTAAAAATCAGCAAATCGCCCTGCCCAATCAAGGAAGGAAAGTCGGTGATCAAGCGATCCGCCAGCAAGCTGCTGCGGGCATCAAGTAGACGCGAGGAGGCACGAGCTTCAGGTGGATGCTGCGCGATCAGGTGCTCGGGCAGGTGGTAGTCGAAATCGGAAAGTCGCACGACAGGCAATTGATGCGATGGGGGAACAGATAATAAGCCATGCGGGCATGGCCGCTACCTGCACGGCAAATCAGCACAGCAGAAGGAACGGTTTGCCGCCGAATTGCGAAACGCGCAGAATCGCTCGATCCGAACTTTCTTGCAGCATCATGCTCAAGCGCTTGTTGGCACGGCTGACGCAAAGGCCCGCTCTGTCCGAAGAAGAGGTGCGCGCAGCAGAGCCCGTCACGAAGACGGCCGAAAGCGGGGAGGCGGTGACCGGCTTGCTAGAAAGTGGACGGACCTTGCACCGCCAGGGAAATCTGCCAGAAGCAAAACGAATCTACGACGCGGTGCTGGGTCTTCAGCCGGAGAACTTCGATGCGCTTCACTTGAGCGGCGTGATTGCGCTGCAAAACGGTGAATTCCCGAGCGCGCTCGCACTTTTCAGCCGCGCAATCAAGACGTGCGACACGCAGGCCGATGTTTTCTTCAACCAGGGCAACGCGCTTCGCGAAGTGAAGCAGTTCGAAGCAGCGCACGCAAGCTACTCGCGCGCAATTGAACTCAAACCCGATGATGCCCAGGCGTTCGCCAACCGCGGCCTGACGCTGCAGGCATTGAAGCGAATCGACGCTGCGCAGGCCGACCTGATACGGGCGGTCACCCTCGATCCGAACTACGCCAACGGCTTCTACTTTCTCGCCCTCGTATTGGAGGACCTTGGTCACCTTGAACAGGCGCTGCAAAACTATCAACGCGCGCTGCAACTAAAGCCTGACTTCGATTTCCTCGAGGGACTTCAACTGCATCTGAAAATGCGCATGTGTGATTGGCAAGGATTCGACGAGGCTTGTCACAGGATCGAACTTGCCATCGAACGTGGCGCAAGGGCGATCGCACCGCTCGCCTGGCTCGCCCTGTCGAGTTCGCTCACATCGCAAAGGGCATGCGCCGAGATCTGGCGTGCCGCGCGTGTGGCCAAGTCCAGTCAACCACTATCGCGATCGACTCAGCGTCGCGACGGGCGAATCCGCATCGGATACTTTTCGGCCGATTTTCATGATCATGCAACCGCCTATCTGATGGCAGAACTTTTCGAGCGTCATGACCGGGAGCGCTTCGAGTTTTACGCCTTTTCGTTCGGGCTTGAAACATCAGGGACAATGCGGCTAAGACTTGAGCGGGCATTCGAGAATTTTCTGGACGTGCGCTTTCGGTCAGACGATGAGATAGCAGAGGAGTCGCGCAACCTGGGCATTGATATCGCAGTTGACCTGAAGGGCTATACGATAGAGAGCCGCCCCGGAATTTTTGCGGCACGCGCAGCCCCCATCCAGATTGCCTACATCGGATTCCCGGGCACGACCTCTGCCGACTTCATCGACTATTTGATCGCCGACCCGGTTCTCATCACGCCATCCACGCGCATTGGCTACTCTGAAAAAATAATCACCCTGCCTGGCTGCTACCAGGTCAACGATTCGACGAGGCCGACGGCAGCCACGACTCTTTCGCGCGCCGACGTCGGCTTGCCAAGCGATGCGTTCGTATTTTGCAGCTTCAACAACAATTACAAGATCCTGCCAGCCACATTTGCGCTTTGGATGCGCATATTGCGCGAGATTGGCAATAGCGTGCTATGGATGTTTGAGGACAATGCCGTCGCGGCCGCAAACCTCAGAACCTGCGCCGCGAGCCACGGTGTCGATCCAGTTCGAATTATTTCTGCGACGCGCGTTCCGCTTGCCGATCACCTCGCGCGTCAATCAATGGGGGACCTGTTTCTAGACACCTTCCCTTGCTGTGCGCATACAACTGCGAGTGACGCGCTTTGGGCTGGATTGCCGATCGTGACGCGCTCGGGCGAGACATTCGCAAGCCGGGTTGCTGCGAGCCTTCTTCACGCCGTTGGGCTCGAGGAGCTGATCGCAAACGACGCCGACGGTTATTACGACATCGCCCTCAACCTCGCAAGGAATAGAACCCGCCTGGACGCGATCCGCACTCGCCTTATCCGCGCAAGGAGCCAATCCCCGCTCTTTAATGCCGAGCGCTTCGCGCGCAACATAGAAGCCGGGTTTCTATCCTCTTTCGAGCGATATCAAGCGGGTTTGCCGTGCGCCGATATCGATCTTTCGAGATCTGGGGCCGACCAAGCCTTGCTGCGCCACGTATAGCCGATGCCCGAGCGAGTCATGCGCACGGTATAATGCTGAGCGTGCCCGAGTGGTGAAACAGGTAGACGCAGGGGACTCAAACCAGAACACATTGAGCCCTCGGGGAGAAATTCCCGAGGTGAAGCCCGTCAAACTCGGTGAAGGCCCTGAACAATTGTTCGAGCTAATGCCGAGCCAAGCCCTCTGTTGAGGGAAGGTGTAGAGAGCAGACGGCGGGCACCTAAAGTCGCAAGACCAGGGTGAAGGCGTGCTCCAGACCACGAACCCTCATCGGGGCGGCGAAAGCCGAAGTGGTACGAAAATCCCCCGCCGCAAGGCGTGCCGGTTCGAGTCCGGCCTCGGGCACCACCCAACTAGCAGTTGGCGATCGTTAGAGGGGTCAATGCTTTCTGTCGCGCGTGGCTTCCAAAGCTTCAGCGGCCAATGTTTTGCCGCGAACTCAATCAGCCCAGTTTTCCGGTGCCGCTGTTTCCCTTCGTTCCCGTGAAATAGATTTCGCTTTGTCAGACAAGCCTCGACATGAGGCAGTCTTGCAAATGCGCAACGGGCGTCGCTTGCGGTTCGCGGCTAAACTGACCACACTCGGTCGACAATCGTGGCGCGACGCTCGAATACATTGCTCGCCGACCTGATGTCAACGATGCAAACCGGAGTTCGACCATGGAAGCCCCGACCAGCGAGGCAGCAAGCGCAGAAGAGCAGCGCTCGACGCTTGTGAACGAAGCGTATTACAACGAATACGTCGAATTCAGGGGTCGAACCCGGTTTTCAGTGCCACTGCAAAACTTCTACCACCGGCGCATGCTTGCCATCCTGCGGCCGCAACTGCCGCGTGATGCGTCGATCCTTGAGGTCGGATTCGGTCATGGGCATTTTGCCGAACAGGCACGCAACGCGCGCATTCCGTACGCGGCCATCGACATGTCTGAGCCGGTTTGCGAACTCGCCAGATCAATGGGGTTCAAAATCACGCATGCGGCCTTTCCCGGGGTGCCCGAGGAATCGCAGTTCAACGTCATCTGGATGAGTCACGTCCTTGAGCATGCCCGCGATTGGCACGAAGCCCGGGCTATGGCACGTGCGGCCTACGAGCTGTTGCCGCCCTCAGGGGTATACGTCGTCATCTGTCCGGACATCCACTCGTGGAAAGCCTATTTTTGGAGCATGGACTGGAGTCACGGCTACCCGACTTCAGCTCCGCGCTTGATCCAGCTCTTCCATGACGTCGGTTTCAGGGAACCCAAGGTGACCCTCGTGACAACGGCGATTACGATTCGCCCGTTGCGCGCCGTGCTCGATATGCTGTTTGCGCTCGTACCCGTCGAGCTGATCGACGGCATTCTGGGATTTTTCAGATTGAGGCCGTATTGCTCGTCATTCATGTCGCTTTTTGGCTGGCGTCATGTCGTCATCACCGGCCGGCGCGAGGCGTGATCAGGGCTTGTCGGCGGGACGAGAAATCATTGCTTTTCCCGGCGCCAAGACGGTATGCTAATTTGATCGAGTCTGATGCGAGGGCGCAATGTTCTGGGAATGCTTTGTGTGCAAGAGGGTCGATCTGCTCGGATCGGGTGATGCGCGTGACCGCTGCGGCTCGTGTGCGAGTACCAAGGGCAAGCTCATCAACAATAAAACGGCTCTGGAAATGCTCCACTCGGGAGTCTACGCGCTGGATCGACGCAGAAAACCCCGATCCTGAAGCATCGCCTTTTTGTCAAAGTGCCCTAGGAATTGCCTGGCGCCTGCGGCGTCTTGGGCAGCAAGGCCTTGTCGTTTAGCCTCGCGATCAGAATTTCCTTGTTGCAGACGCCAAGTTCGAAGCAGGCAATGACCAACGAGCAGCGCTTGGCACCGGAGGAAGAGCTACTCGCCGCGGACCACCTGCGCGCGACTTCAGCGAGCGCTGCCCTTGCTGCACTTCAAGGGCTTGGCGAGCGTTATCCCACAGACCCGCGCATACGCGCTCGCCAGGGCATCATCGAATACATGCTTGGAATCGGCGACCTTGGGCGTGCCGCGCTCGAAGAGGCTGTGGCGGTCGATCCGCAAAACGCCGAAGCGCACAAATTCCTGGGAGCCGCTTGCATGCGCGCAGGCGCTACTGCTGTGGCGATCGACGCCCTGCAAAGATCGATTCGTCTGAACCCGACTGACGCCGGCGCGCAAAGCATGCTCGGCGCATTTCTGATGCACGCGGGCAGATACGTCGACGCCGTGCCCCATTTGATCGCCGCCCTCGATTTGGATCCAGGGGACAGTTCTGCGTTGAGTAACGTCGCTGCGCTACCGTGGACGGCTGCGAGCGTGTCCCAAAAGTTCCCCCAGGGGCACGCCGGTGTCATCAATAAGGTACGCGAGACCCTCCTCTTTCGGCTGCGCCAGGGACAGTTGAGCGAGCCACAGGCGAAGGTGCTTTTGTCGGTTCGCGTGCGCGACGGCAATGATTTTTCTGACCTTTTGCGCCTGGCACGTGATTTCTCAGCACGACCTGCGATCGACGCCCAGGAAGCTTTTGATCTCGGTGTCATATTCGCGCTGGCCGGCGATGCCGAGGCGACACTTGACTGTTATCAACGGGCACAGGCACTGGCGCCGGCATCCTTTCGTATCCGCAACGCAATGGGTTACCAGGCCATTTGTGCGGGCGGCAGCGGCTTCGCTGCGGGATTTGCCATCGCGAGCGAGACTTGGCCCTTGATCAATCCAGAGGCCTACGACACCGACACGCCGCAATGGCAGGGAGAGGAGCTCGCCGGCAGGGAAATATTCGTCTACCAGGAGCAAGGCGCAGGCGATGCAATTCTGGCCTTGCGGCTGCTCCCCATGATCGCCGCCAGGGGAGGCCGGGTCGTGCTCTGGACGCGACCCGAACTCGCCGGTCTTGCACGCCATGCGCCTGGCATTCATCGATTCTGTGACAGCCGCGAGCGGCCCACGTACCTGCAACATGGTTGCACCACGGCCGTCCCCCTGCTCGGCTCGATCGCCAAGCTCTCGCTTACTGCCCTCGACATCAAACAGCCGACGCTCTTAGATGGCGCTGCGTTCATCGACCGCGAACGCTGGAAAATGCTGGGCGAGATGCCGCGAATCGGGCTTTGCCTTTTGGGCAATCCGATGCGTGGCGATGACTGGACAAGATCGATTCCGCCAGTTTTCTTCTCCCGTTTTGGCGCCCGCTCCGACCTGCAGTGGGTCAATCTGTCGGTCGACGCACGCGACGAACAGTCGGCCTTGAAAAAAGCGCTGCCCGCGCTTGTCGATGTCAGCCGCGAGCTTGCATCCTTTCAGGACACTGCGTCCCTGATCATGGAACTTGACGTTGTCATCAGCATCGATTCGGTTGTCGCTCACATCGCGGCGAGCCTTGGCAAGTCCGTTCTCTTGCTCGCCCCGCCGACCCTTGACTGGCGCTGGCAGATCGCAACCGACCAAAAACCATGGTGGCCCACCGTGGAGGTCTATCGGGCGCCAGCACCGCAGGCCTTTGACGAACCGATCACGCGGGCACTCGCCGCTTTGGACAACCACGTGCGGGCCAGTCGAAGCCCCTGAGCAACCGCTGGGCCGAGGAGCGGTCGGATATAATTGCGTTTGCACGCAGGCGTGCCAAGTACGGCACGCCGCATGGCGTTTGCTTGATGCAACCAATTGAAGGAGCTTGGCATGTCGATGGCCGACCGCGATGGATTTATCTGGAAGGACGGCAAGCTCGTCCCCTGGCGCGAGGCCACGACCCACGTCCTGACGCACACGCTGCACTACGGCATGGGCGTGTTTGAGGGGGTTCGCGCCTACAGGCAGCCCGATGGCAGCAGCGCGATCTTCAGGCTTGATGACCATACCCGGCGCTTTTTCGATTCGGCCAAGATCTTCATGATGGAGATCCCGTTTAGCCAGGCGCAGATCAACGATGCGCAACGCGAAACGGTGCGAGCCAATGAGCTGGATTCCTGCTACTTGCGTCCGCTGGCTTTTTACGGCTCCGAAAAAATGGGCGTGGCCGCGCGTGGCAACACGGTCCACGTGGCGATTGCCGCCTGGCCGTGGGGTGCCTACCTCGGCGAGGACGGCCTTAAGAACGGCATTCGCGTGAAGACCTCCTCGTTCATGCGTCATCACGTCAATGTCACGATGTGCCGCGCCAAGGCGTCAGGCAACTACATCAACTCGATCCTTGCCAACCAGGAAGCCACGATGAACGGCTACGACGAGGCGCTCTTGCTTGACGTCAATGGGTATGTCGCCGAGGGCGCGGGCGAAAATCTCTTCATCGTCAAGGATGGCATCCTGATCGAGCCGGAAGTGACCTCGGGTCTGATGGGCATCACGCGCCGTTCGGTCATCACGCTGGCCGAGGAGCTGGGCATCCCGTTCCGGTCGCGATTGATGACGCGCGATGACGTCTACCTCGCCGACGAGGCTTTTTTTACCGGAACCGCTGCGGAAGTGACACCGGTGCGCGAGCTGGATGACCGTGTCATCGGCGCAGGTGGACGAGGCCCGATCACCGAACGCCTGCAGAGCGCATTTTTTGACATCATCAATGGACGTAACCCGAAGTACGCCCACTGGCTGACCAAGGTTTAGGAGACGGCCGTGACCGAAACCCTGAAGGAGCCGCGTCACGTCGAACTCGGCGCGACCGATCTGCCGGCGTTCTGTCCGAACCCGGCGATGCCCCTCTGGAACCATCATCCGCGCGTGTTCCTTGACGTCACCAAGACGGGTCAGGCGATGTGTCCCTACTGCGGAACCCTATACCGCTTAAAGCCGGGCACCGTCGTTCACGGCCACTAAACCATCCTTGGCGCCCGCTTTGCCGCGGCGAATCCTCATCGTTGCACCCAACTGGATCGGTGACGCGCTGATGGCTGCGCCCCTCATCAAGCGGCTTAAGAGCGCCTCTGACGGCACCGAGATCACAGTCATGGCGCCGCCGCAAGTCGCAGCTGTCTTGCGCCTTCTGCCGGACGTCACGAAGGTCATTGCTACCCCGTGGCCTCACGGGGGATTGCAGCTTGGCTCCCGCGTCGCCTTCGGACTTCGCCTGGCCGAGGAAAAGTTCGATGCGGCCTACGTCTTGCCCAATAGCTTCAAATCAGCACTGGTCCCCCTCATCGCGCGCATTCCCGTGCGCATCGGCTACGTCGGAGAAGGCCGGCGCTACCTGCTCACCCGCTGGCTCGCCAATGTGAAGTCCCGCGTCCCGATGCGCACGCACTACCTCGCCTTGGCTGCGACAAATGCACCAGACGAGGAGACCGGGCCAGTGCGACTCGTGCAAAGTGAGTCCGAGGTCAGTGCCGTTGCGACTCGCTTTGGCATCGATCGCGGCCGACCGATCGCAGCCTTTTGTCCGGGCGCGGAATATGGCCCGGCAAAGCGCTGGCCGGTCGAACACTTCGCGGCGCTCGCGCGTCTGCTGCATGAGCGCGACCAGGAGGTCCAGATCGTCCTTGTGGGCGGCCCGAACGATGTCGACATCGGCAGCGCGCTGACGCGCATGACAGTGCGCCCGGTCATCTCCACCATCGGCAAGACGACCATCGAAGACGCCGTGGCGATCTTAAAGGCCGCAGACATCGTGATCAGCAATGATTCGGGCCTCATGCATGTTGCAGCGGCGCTTGACAGGCCGCAAATTGCACTTTTCGGATCGACCGATCCGTCGCATACTCCGCCGCAGTCGACGCGCGCCACGCTCTTGTGGCTGCACTTATCCTGCAGTCCCTGTTTTGAGCGCACCTGTCCGCTTGGACACTTGCGCTGCCTCAACGAGATTACGCCCGAGTCGGTCATGGCCGCGATCGACCGAGGTCCCGTACACTAGAGATATGCCACGCAGCCGCACCCTCTTTGCAACCGCCGAAGACGTCGAACAGGCTTTTTTCGACGCGCTCGAGCACGCCGATCTCGAGGCCTTGATGGAGCTCTGGTCCGAGGACGATGAGGTGGTGTGCGTCCATCCGGGCGGCCCGCGTCTTGTTGGCCACGCTGCCGTGCGCGCCGGCTGGAAGGCCCTGTTTGCAAACGGGCCCGTCCACGCCCGCCCGGCCCATCAGCAAATCGCCACCGGGCCGATGGTTTCGATCCATTCGGTGATTGAGCAGGTGATGGTCGCCCACCAGGGCAAGACCAGCGTCGTCAACGTTTTCGCAACCAACGTCTATTTCAAGGGGCCCCAGGGCTGGCGCATGGTGTTGCATCACGCCTCGCTCGCGCCACAGGAATCTGCATTGAGCAAGATGCCGACGTCGACGCTTTTGCACTAGCCGATGACAGCCGCGCCCCGTGACGGTCGTGACCATGGATGAACTGGTCCGCCAAGCGCTCGCAAAATGGCCGAATGTGCCCGACTGTTATGGCTGGCTTGCCCTTGATGGTCGCGGCCAATGGCGCCTCGGTCAGGAGCGGCAGACCATCACCAACCCGTCGATTGGCGCATTCATCGCGCGCAACTATGTAAGTGACGAGAGTGGAAGATGGCTGTTCCAGAACGGCCCGCAACGCGTTTTCGTTGATCTCGACTACACGCCATGGATCTGGCGCACGGTGCCTGATAAGGCAGCGGTTGCGCTCGCAAATCATCTGGGCGAGCGTTTTGTCGCACCCACATGCGCCTGGATCGACGAGGCGGGTCGAATCCTTCTTAAGGCTCAATGTGGACCGATCGGCGCGTTGCACGATCACGACACCGAAGGCGTCCTCGACTGGATTGTTGAATCCTCGGGAGCGCCGCTTTTGGCCGATGCGCTCGAAGATCGGCTGCTCAACTGGGTCGTGCCAGACCTCGCCCTTTGCTGGCCAGGCGCTGCTTCGCCGATTCGAATCGACAGGCTAGACAGCACCGAAGTTGAAAGCCGGTTTCACTTCGTCGCCCATCCGGGTGAGTGCCGGAGCTAGCCGCCAAGCACGGTCTTGCCAAATTCGGTCTTGTCCTTCTTGATATCGAGCCATTCCGCCTGCAGCTCACGCAGGCGTGCATCGATTTGCGACAACTCGTAGAAGTCGCCATTGCTTGCCCGACGGGCAAATTGCAGTTGCTCGATCGCCGCAGAAACGCTTCCTCGCAGGTAATAATTTTCTGCGAGCGCCTGATGCTCCATCATCGCCTCGCCCTTGGCCGCATAGGCCTTGGCCAGGAGTGCGTAGAGACGGGGCTCGGTGCGATACATCGTCACCTGGTCGCGCAGAAACCTGATCTCGTCGTCGTAGCGGCCCGCTGCCTGCAGGGCTTCCGCGTAATAGCCTGCAAGCGAGCGCGACTGCGGGAAATGCGTCCTCGCCGCATCTGCAAGGCTGACAGCGAGATCAGGTTGTTTCTTCAGGATGGCGATCTGGATCCCCTGCGATAGCAGGATCGGATTGGCTTCCTTGAGCAACGCTTGTGCCTTGTCGAGTTCGTTCTGGGCGCCAACCATGTCCTCCTGCTTCAAAAGGACCACGGAAAGTCCGTAGTGGACCGCAGCTTCGCTCGGGTAATTGCCGGTGTGCGCCTGATCCTGGAACTGCGTGCGGGCGTCGATCAGCCCCTGTACCGTGACGTCCTGTAACGCTCGCAGCCGCGCTCGGATCAGCTGGAAATCGACGCTGTCAAGGCGCTGCCGATAATGGGCATCGCCAATGCGGTTCTGGATATCGGCGATGCGTTCGCTTGTCATCGGGTGGTCGCGCATCCATTCTGGCGCCCCGTTCTCGTAGATGGCCGTGGCCTTTTGCAGATGCGAGAAAAAGCTCGTCATCGAATTGGGGTCGAAGCCGGAATCCTCCAGGATCTGGAATCCCACGCGGTCCGCCTCGCGCTCGGCGTCCCGGCTAAACGCGAGTTGCGTTTGCAACATGTAGTTCTGTCCCATGAATACCGCCGCTTCGCCACCGTTGGGATTGTTCGATTTCGCCATGGCAATGAAGCCGAGGATCGCGGCGGCAAGAGCGATCAGGGCGGCCTGTTTGTCCTGCTGGGCGCCGCGGGCAATGTGGTGCTGGATGACGTGGCCCATTTCGTGGCCCATGACCGAGGCGAGTTCACCCTCGGTTTGCGTCGAGATGATCAGGCCCGTATTGACACCGATGAAGCCGCCCGGGAGGGCAAAGGCGTTGATATTGGGGTCCTGTACGAGAAAAAATTCGAAACTCTGCGGACTTGGCGGGGCATGCTGGATCAATATCTCGCCAAACCGGTTGAGATACTCGGTCGATTCAGGATCGTCGTAGACGTCGCCTTGCTCGCGCGCCTCGCGCATGATTTCCTCGCCGAGCTTGCGTTCCTGAAGGGGCGAAAGGTCATCGCTGGCATTATCGCCAAGGTTGGGTAGCGCCTCTGCAGCGCGTGCCGCGCCCAAAGGCTCAAGGGCCAGAAGTGCGGCGAGCAGCATCGATAGCGCCCGCTGCAAGAACCTGAAGAAAGGGCGGGAAATCGGAAACATCATGGCGTCCTAGCCGCGCAAGAGCACAGGGTCAGCCTGAAGGTGCGCGGGTCTGCACTGGATAAACTCCTCGTGTAACGGTGCACTTTGCTATGATAATCCGGCGCGCCAGGGTCACATGCGGCGAATTCTAAAATGGTTGTAAAGAAAGTTTTCATGACCGGCACATCGCAAAACCTGACGCATTTTGACAATGCCGGACAGGCGCACATGGTTGACATTGGCGCAAAAAACCCGAGCTTTCGCATGGCCATCGCCACCGGTCGCATCACCATGAGCCGTGCCACCTACGAAAGCATAACCGCCGGCAGTTCGGCAAAAGGCGACGTGCTTGGAATCGCGCGCATCGCCGCGATCCAGGCAACCAAAAGGACCGCCGAGCTGATCCCGCTTTGCCATCCGGTCGCACTTTCCCACGTCGCGGTCGAATTCATCCTGCACCCGACGCAGCCGGCGGTCGAATGCCGCGTCAATGCCCAGTGCACGGGTAGCACGGGGGTTGAGATGGAAGCACTCACCGGTGTTCAGATCGGGCTCTTGACGATTTACGACATGTGCAAGGCGATCGATCGTGCCATGACCATCGAGGACGTGCGGCTGCTCGAAAAGCGCGGCGGCAAATCCGGTGCATTCGTGGCAAATCCTTAGAGCCCCGATGTCGCCCGAGGTGTCACCGGTCGTGCAAAGGCGCGCCAGAGGGAGTGGCATTTTTGGTTTGATCCCGCTGCCAGAGGACCATCACCGGCCGGATATCGACGGGCTGCGTGCGATCGCCGTCATGGCGGTGCTGGCGTTCCACGCTTTTCCGGCGCTAATACCAGGAGGCTTTGTCGGCGTCGACGTGTTCTTCGTCATCTCCGGCTACCTGATCTCGGGCATCCTGTTCAAGAGCCTCGAGACTTCGAGCTTTCGCTTCCTCTCGTTCTACGCAAGGCGCGCAAGGCGCATCCTGCCCGCGCTCGTCCTCGTTGTCATCGCCACCGCGCTTATCGCTTATCCGGTTCTGGCAGGAGAGGACTGGCGCGCACTCTGCCGCGAAATCATCGCGGCCTGTGCTTTTGCCGCAAACTTCCTGTTTCTGAACGAGGCCGGCTATTTCGACCAGGCGTCAACTGCAAAGCCTTTGCTGCACCTCTGGTCACTGGCCGTCGAGGAGCAGTTTTATCTCTTGTGGCCCTTGCTGCTTTGGGCCTGTCGAAAAAAACGCAGCGCCTGGAAGGCCCTGCTTTTGATTTCGTTCGCCTTGTCGTTTGCCGCGAACCTGTGGCTCACGCTAACTGATGCCAGCGCGGCATTCTATTCTCCCGTTTCGCGCTTTTGGGAAATCGACCTCGGCGCCATGATCGCCTGGCTGCAAATCGATGGCGAAGAACCCATGGCCGCCCTCCATGCGCGCTTCTCGCGTGCGCTGCGCATCCGAATTCAGACCGGGCGCGACCTCCTTGGCATTGCCGGCCTTTCGCTGATTGTCCTCGCCTTATTCCTGATCAAGGCCGATTCGGTGTTTCCCGGCATCCTCGCACTTTTGCCAACCCTCGGTGCGGCCGCGCTGATCGTTGCCGGGTCCGACAGTTACGTCAATGCGCGATTCCTTGGCAAGAGCGCGCTGGTCGCAATCGGGCTCATCAGCTATCCCCTTTATCTCTGGCATTGGCCTTTGCTCTCGCTCGCCCACAGTAGCGCGCCAGACGGATTATCAAGCGTTCAGCTGCTGCTCTTGCTTCTGCTTTCCATCCTGCTCGCGATTTTCACCTATCGCGTCATCGAGGTACCGATCCGCATGCGTGTGCCACTTCGGGCCGTAGCACTTTGCGGCATGGCGAGCCTGGTCCTCATTGCCGGCATCGCCGCTGTGCTCATGGCCCACGCCCGCCACTCGCCGCTCGAATGGTTCGATCCGGATCCGAACTGCATTGCGAGTCTCGATCTGGTTCCAGAAGCGCATGACGCACGCGACTCGCTTTTTTGCTCGACCACACCTGGGAGCGGGCCGATCACGGTCGCGGTTATCGGGGACAGCACGGCGAACCATCTTTTTCCCGGTCTTTCCCGACTCTACGCGCGACAAGGCGAGCGCGTCATCAATGTCGGGGACGGAACCTGTGCCCCGTTCGAGGGACTCGAAGGCACGTTTCGCTGGAACAAGGTATGCAGCAAGGTCAATGAAAAAATCTATCGGTTCTTGCTGGCGCAGCCGCAAATCACGACGGTCATCTGGTCGATGGCGCCGTGGGACATCAAGAACATGGTCATCCCCAATCGTTTTGGAGCGAACTCAGCGTCTTCGCGATTTGTCGCGATTGCTCCACTCGTGCGCCATGATCTCGACCTGCTCCTTGCACAACACAAAAATGTGGTCGCGACATTCGATACGCCGCTTATGGGCATCGATCCCCACGCCTGTCTCAAGGATGCGGCCGATTGCATCGTGAAAAAAGCCACTATCGACGCAGCGATGCAGCCCTACGTCGATCTCTGGCGCCAGTTATTTCTTTCCATGCCAGGGGTCTGCGTGTTTTCACAGGACGATGTTTTTCGCACGCCCGATGGCAACTATACTGAAATGTCCCCTCAGGGCATCCTCTTTCGCGACGACCACCATTTGAGCTTCACGGGTTCAGACGTGGTTGCAACGGCCTACGCCAATTCCAGCTGTTTTTACAAGCCCTAGAACGTTCATGCGCGATGCACTTTTCGCGCTGGCTTGACTTCAGACATGGGGTCTGACCCGCGCAAGTCACCGATTCGTTCGATTCCGGCGCCAAACGCTATGATGGCAAGGACGCATTCTGATCAAGGAAGGTTCATGTCGCAGTCGCTTCAGCCCATCACCCCCGCCAGGAACATCGCCAACTTTGCAGTCGAGCTTGTGGTCGCGCTTGGGCATGACACCGTTTTCTCGCTCACCGGCGGCATGGCCATGCACCTGAACCGCGCCGTTGCCGCGCATCGGGGTCTGAAGGCCGTGTACTGCCAGCACGAACAGGCCGTCGTCGCCGCGGCCGAGGGCTATGCCAAGGCCGCGAATTTTCGCAAGGCCGGCTTTGCCGTGGTGACAGCGGGTCCGGGCGTCTCAAACACCGTGACTTCCCTCATCTCTGCGCATACGGACTCGACGCCCCTTATCGTGCTTGCCGGTCAGATCAAGACGGCGGACATCGACCGCTGGGGCACGCGCGCCCACGGCGCGCAGGAAGTGCATAGCCGCGAACTCATCACCCCGTGCGTCAAGCGCTTTGAGCGCATCGGGCCTGCCGACTTCAGGGAAGTTCTCATCGATACCCTGGCCGACGCCTTTCGTGGCCGACCAGGCGCTGTCTTCATCGAATTCCCTCTCGATGTTCAGGGTATGCCAATCGAATATGAGAAGGCCGACCTCGAGCATGCGGTTGCCGCAGTGCGGGAAAAGATCGACGCAGCCGATGAGCTCGGCTCCAGGGACAAGATCGCCACGGCGCTTCGCACGCTTCTCGCTGCAACCCGCCCGCTGCTTTATCTTGGCAACGGCCTTCGTGCCGCTTGCGTTGATGAGTTGATTGTCGAGTTTGCCCGTATGCACGACATTCCCTGTCAGTACACCTGGCTATCAGAGGACATCATGCCTGCGAGCGATCCGCTGTTTTTCGGATGCCCGGGCGGCCTCGCCGAGATCTCGGCCAACCGCATCCTCTTTGCCTGCGATGTCATGCTGATTCTGGGTGGCCGCCTTGATCTGGGCACAACAGGCTTTCAGCGCCACGTCTTTGGAGCTCAGGCGCAGCGCATCGTCATTGATGTCGACCAGCCCGAACTCGACAAATTCGGCGAGCTGCCGCGACTTGATCTTGTGCGCGCCGACCTGCACGCGCTGCCTTTGGCGATCGAGATGGTCAAGGATGCCACCTCCAGGGCCTCATCCGATTGGCTCCCGTGGTGCCAGAACGAGCGTACCGAATACCTCGCGGAAGAGACCCGGCGCATGGCAAGCGACAAGATGAACGTCTATAACATCACGCGTCTTTTCAATGGCTGGGCCGACAACAAGACGTGGATTCCTGCAAGTTCGGGCTATGCCGAGGAAACCTTCTCGCGCTTCTTCCAGCCCGGCATCAACTCGCGCTTTTTCAACGGCGCCTCCCTGGGCTCGATGGGCCTGGGCCTTGCACACTCGATCGGCGCATCGTTTAGCTCCAAGACGCGCATCTGCTGCCTTGAGGCCGATGGCGGCCTCATGCTCAATATCCAGGAGCTCGCCACGCTCACGCACTATGGCCCCAAGGGCTTTGTCATTTTTCTTCTGAACAACAATGGCTATGAATCGATCCGTGCCTCGCAGACCAAGTTTTTCGGCGGCATCGCAGGTGTCGACGCCGGATCAGGACTGTACATCCCGCCCTACGAGAAGATCTGCGCGGCATTTGACATCGACTACACCTGCATCTTCACGCTTGCCGAGCTTTCCGCACTTTTGCCAACGCTTGCCGCCGATGCAAAGCCGCTCATGGTCGACATGCGCATCGACCAGTTCGAATACCGCGGCCCGGGCGTGAAGACCATCATGAGTGCCGATGGCAAGCCGTCGTCCACGCCGCTTTCGGAACTGAATTGGTAGCCAGGTGTGCGACGGCTCACTGCCCTTACCCGGTCAACAACAGGTTCCGCATTTCTACGAATGCAAAACCGTCTACCTTGACAATGGAAAAAACGGCAGCGTATCCTTCATCAGGCGCCTACGACAGCCAAGTTGACGCAGCGCCCTTGGAAATATCTCATCTCTTCATCCGATTTGAATACCGGAATCAGCTTTCCGACCTGCGCCGATCACAATCGAACCACAAACGTTGCTTAAGGCTCGCACAATCCTGTCGCGCGAAGGTTGAGTCGCACAATGGCTTTTAAGTGGCTGACCAAGAGAAGAGGCAATCCAGCCCCTCTAGCCGCAGCGCCGAACATCTTGCCGATTCTTGAACAGGCTGATGCATACAGTCGTTCCCAGGACTACTCGTCAATGCTGGTCCTGTTACAGGCGCACGAAAAGCAGTTTTCACGCGATGCTCGCCTGTTCGCCAGCATGGGCTTTGCCTACTTCATGCTAGCCCGTTATCAAGAAGCCGCCGCAGCGTTCGAGCAGGCGCTGGTATTCGAGCCCGCCAATGTCACGGCACTCAAATTTTTGGTCGGTGCGCTCTATTTTACGGAGGAATACGCCAAAGGCATCGATATTGGCGCAAGGGCAATTGCCGCCGGCTGCGCAGACGAACAGGTCTACAACGCCTTAGGCGCAATCCACTTGAATCTGGGCCAGCTTGGTGAATCCCTGAATGCATTCGAGACAGCAATACGCATCAATCCTTCCGATACCCAAGCCCTCGCAAACATCGAGGCGGTGAAAAGCCGTTTTAGCGCGATTGGTGCTCAAGAGGCTGGCTCGTCAGTCGTTACGGAAACGCGCGACGCGTGGATTAGCACTTACACCGAACGCTTCCGAAACGGCACTCTGACCGTGGCTGAGGCCGAGCGCCTCAGCCAGTTGATCGGTGCTGGAAAGCAGACATGGCATCTTGCCATTGACCTCGTTGAGCGATTTATGTCCCGCGACGACTTGACGGCAACTCTAGCCGCGAATTTATCCACTACTTGCTTATACGCAGGGCGCACTGAGGATGGACTAAGGCTCATGGAGCTTGCTTTCAAGCTCTCCCCTGCCTTGCCCGAGGTGCGCAACGGACTAGGCTATCGGCTGGTCAGGCAGGGGGGCACGCGCTGGATAGAAGGTTGGCGCCTGATGGCCGAGACAAACCGGAAGTTCAATCCTAACAATTACCCAAAAACCGCGTTGTTATGGACCGGCCAGCCGCTAGGCAACAAGCGGCTGTTCGTCCATTTCGATCAAGGCGTCGGCGACGCTTTGATGGCTCTTCGCTTTGTGCCGATTCTCGCTGGCCGTGGCATCAATGTCGTCCTTTGGGTCTTGCCGGCGATGACCTCGCTCCTGACTGCGCTTGAGCCATTCGCGGACATCGTGCATTCGCCGCATATGCCAGATCCGTCTGCGCTCGGATGCGACTATGCGTGTGGCCTGTTCGATTTGGTCGCGGGCCTCAACGTTGGAGAAGGGGAAATTGCGCACTTCCCGAGAATCTGGGTTGATGACGCGCGCATCGCGCACTGGCGATCTGAACTGGGCACCTTCAACGGCCCGGTTCTGGGACTGATCGCGAGCGGCAACCCGCGGCGAATGGACGATTGGATCCGCACAGTTCCTCCTGAGAGACTAGCTGCGCTCAAGCGTCTTGGAAACGTTCGCTGGATTAATCTCTCGACCGATCCCCGCCCCGAAGTCGAGGCATCGATTCGGCTTCTGAACATGGCTGACCCCACGCCACGGTTTTCAAATTTTGCCGACACGGCTGCCGTAATGTCTCTTGTAGATGGCGTCATCGCCATCGATAGCGCCGGCGCTCACCTGGCGGGAGCACTCGGCAGGCCACTTTGGGTTTTAAAGCCGACGATGGACGACTGGCGCTGGCAAATCGGGGACACACTCAGCCCTTGGTGGCCCGAGGCACGGGTGTTCGCTGCCACGTCGGCTGGAGAGTGGCACGACGTCATCCCGCGTCTTACTGATGATGTGGAGGATTACCTCAGAAGCAAATACCCTGGCGGCGGCGAGTTCGAACGTTGAGCTCGCCAAAGGAACAACAGTCGGGCTTCTTATCGGTGATCGATCGGCTTGGCTCTTTTCGTGGCCTTGAGGGCTTGGTGATTTTCGATCTTCAAATCCAGTACGATTGAACACCTACAATTGCTGCGCATGCCCACTCCGATTCCTCCGGCTCGAACGTTCCAGCCCGCCCGCGCGACACCGACGCCGATTGGCATCATGCAAGGCCGCCTCGTGCCACCGGATGCAGGCCGTTTCCAGTCCTTCCCTCGCGAACGCTGGCGAGAGGAATTCTCGCGCGCCAAGGCCGCCGGCATCGACTACATCGAATGGATCGTCGATGCGCATGGCGAAGACATCAATCCCTTGCTAACCTCCTCTGGCTTGAGCGAAATCGAGACGCTCAAGCACGAGCACAAGGTCCTGACCTCGGCCATCTGCGCTGACTGGTTCATGGACTATCCATTTCTGCGCTGCACCCCCGAAGAACGAAGACGGCGAGAAGAGTTCCTGGTCGCGCTCTTGCCGCTCGCAAAGCAGATCGGCGCACGCTACATCGTGCTGCCCTTTGTTGACGGCTCGCGCATCGAAACCGATGAGCAGAAGGACGTCATCGTTGCCCTGCTAAAAAGATGCGCGCCGATCGCAGAAGCGCACAACGTCGAACTCCACCTGGAAACCGACCTCAACCCCGAGGATTTTGCCGCCTTGCTCGCGCGTCTTTTGCATCCTTGCATTCGTGCCAACTACGATGTCGGCAACAGTTCGGGTCTTGGCTACATTGCAAGAGAGGAATTTGCAGCTTATGGCGCCCGCATCGGCTCGATCCACATCAAGGACCGCTATCGCAAGCCGGAAGGGGGCTTCGAGACACGGCCGCTTGGCCAGGGCTCTGCTGACTTTGATGATGTCTTCGCCGCCATGCATCGCGTTGGCTACAACCATGGCCTGACGCTCCAGGTCGCCCGCGGCCAGGATGGCGATGAAGTCGCCTTCATCCGCGAACAAGCCGCCTTCGTGCGCCGTTACTGGGCATGAGCACCCGGCTTTGGGTATCACCCTCTCACCGGCAGTCTGTCCGCTGTCGCATCAGCACGCGCTGCTTGGCGCCATCACTCGTGCACAAGCAGCCATGAAGATTCTCATGATCGGCCTTGGCGGCATCGGCCAGCGCCATACCCGTAACCTTCGCACCCTGCTCGGTGATGAGCTCGAACTGATTGCTTACCGCACGCGCCGCCTTAACCACGTCATCACGCCGACCATGGGCGCAGATGACAAGCAAAACGTGGAAGAGGTGTACAACATCACGAGCTTCGATACGCTTGACGCAGCACTGGCCCAAAACCCTGACGCGGCTTTCGTGTGCAACCCGTCGAACCTGCATATTCCCATCGCCCGTGCCTGCCTTCTGGCTGGCGCCGACATCTTCATCGAGAAGCCCCTCTCCGATTCACTCGACGGCGCCGAACAGCTCGCCGCGCTGGCTCTTTCCCAGAAGCGTGTCGCCATGGTGGGATACCAGATGCGCTTTCATCCCTGCGTCATGCGGCTGCAGCAGGTCGTCGCTTCCGGTGAACTCGGCTCGCTGCTTGCCGTGCGTGCCACGCTTGGCGAATACCTGCCCAATTGGCATCCCTACGAAGACTATCGCCAGATGTATGCCGCGCGTGCCGACCTTGGAGGCGGTGTCGTGCTGACGCAGATCCACGAACTCGACTTCCTCTATTCGATTTTCGGGGTGGCAAGCCGCGTCTATGCCATCGGCGGGCACTGGAGCGATCTCGAAGTCGACGTCGAGGACACGGCGTCATCGCTTCTGGAGGTGCCCTGGCACGGCCGCAGCCTGCCGATCCAGCTGCACACCGATTACCTGCAGTCACCGCCCAACCGGCAAACCGAAGTCATCGGCGAGAAGGCGCGCGCCGTGATGGATCTGCACGCCCAAACGCTCACGATCTATCGGCGCAATATTTTGCAGCCCGAGGTCTTTCGCATAGAAAACTTCGAGCGCAACACGCTTTTTCTTGACCAGACGCGGCACTTCATCGATTGCCTGCGCAAGCGCGTCAAGCCCGTTGTCGATCTCCACGATGCCATCCAGAGCATGCGCATGGCGCTCGCCATCAAGCAATCCATGGCCGAGCACCGGCCGGTTGATCTCTAGGCCGAGGTTGCTGCGACGTATCCGAGAAAAAGCGATGCGCTACACTGGCGGCAGTCCACATTCCAACGCCGCAGCGCCTTGCGCTCCTGCCTGACCTGCAGGCGGGCTCGCGCAGCAAGCCGCCGGCGACGCCCAGAC
>CAJCIC010000034.1 GCA_903970185.1 Gammaproteobacteria bacterium | reverse complement strand
GTCATCTACCTCTCGCCGCAAGGGCAGGCGCTGGATCATCGCCGCATCGAGCAGCTGGCGGCCGAGACGGGTGTGGTCTTGCTTTGCGGCAGGTACGAGGCGATCGACGAGCGCATCTTGGCCAGGCGAGTCGATGAGGAATTGAGTCTTGGCGATTTTGTGTTGTCAGGGGGCGAGCTTGCCGCGATGGCGCTGATGGATGCGGTGATACGCCAGCTTCCAGGCGTGTTGGGGGGCGAAGCGTCAGCGCGTGAAGATTCGTTCGTGTCGGGACTCTTGGACTGTCCGCACTACACCCGGCCAGAGCAGTATCTTGGCGACGATGTTCCGGCGCCGTTGTTGTCAGGCCATCACGCGCGCATCATGCAGTGGCGGCGCGAAGCGGCACTTGCTGCGACGCTCAGAAAGCGGCCCGATCTGATCGAGCGCGCCCGAAGCGCCGGGCAGCTGACGAAGCAAGACGAAGTTTATTTGAACCACTTGCAGGCAGAAAACGAATTGCAGTCTGAGTCGGCGGTAACGCCGGTTGTTTAACCCCATCCTCTTTACAGCACCAAATACCAATAGCTGCTAAATGATGGTTAATGGAGTCACCATGGATCTGATCCAAGTTCTGGAAAACGAAGAAATCGCTCGTCTTAAGAAGACGATTCCCGAGTTCGCCCCGGGCGATACCGTCATCGTCAGCGTCAACGTCGTCGAAGGCACGCGCAAGCGCGTGCAGGCCTACGAGGGTGTCGTTATCGCCAAGCGCAATCGCGGACTCAACTCGAGTTTCATCGTGCGCAAGGTTTCAAGCGGCGAGGGCGTCGAGCGCACGTTTCAGCTTTATTCCCCTGCGATTGCGAGCATTGACGTCAAGCGCCGCGGCGACGTCCGTCGCGCCAAGCTGTATTACCTGCGCGATCGTTCGGGCAAGTCGGCGCGGATCAAGGAAAAATTGAAGAGCAAGCCGCAAGCCGCCGCCGAGTAAATCGGGCGGCACGACGGGGCGCTGCGGCGCCCCTTTTTCGTTCATGGATGGACCTTGGCTGCTCCCCCGTTTGACCCCTTGACGCTGCCGATCGACTCGGTATCGCATGATCCGCCGCTTGCGAGTGATGTCTTGACTGCAAGTCGCCTGCGTGACGCCTTTCTGCTACCGTCAAATTGGCAGCCCGAGCCGATCGTCGAGCCGCGCGTACGGGTTGGTGCCGCGCTAACGCCTGCGGCGGTATTGATTGGCCTTGTCATGCGCGAAGCTGGCCTGACCGTGCTGCTGACGCAACGCACGGCGCACCTCAATGACCATGCCGGCCAGATCAGCTTTCCAGGCGGTCGCGTTGAATCCGAGGACAGCGGCGCGATTGCCACGGCGCTGCGCGAAACGCGCGAGGAAATCGGCCTTGATGCGCAATTCATCGAGGTTATCGGTTCGCTTCCGGACTACACCACGGGGACAGGTTTTCGCGTCAGCCCGGTTGTGGCTCTGATTCGGCCAGGCTTCACGCTCAAGCCTGACCCCTTCGAAGTGGCGCAGGTCTTCGAGGTTCCCCTCGCATTCCTGATGGATCCAGCGCATCACGAAACCCGTCGCGCAACCGTTGGCGATGTCGTTCGCTCGTTCTACACCATGCCCTACCGCGAGCATTTCATCTGGGGCGCAACCGCGGCGATGCTGCGCAATCTTTACCGCTTCCTCGCCGGGCAGAGCATCACGTCCTGAGTCGCCCTTGCGAGCCAGCCCGATCCGGGGTGCGCGCTACAATTGTGGCCTTCATCCACGCTGTCAGTGCCGGACTTCAATCGCATGGGTTTTCTGTCGCTGGTGATCGCCTTGCTGCTCGAGCAGGTGCGACCTTTATCGGAAGACAACTGGCTCTATCTAGGTCTGCGCGCGGCCGCGCGCACCATCGAGCGCAATTTCAATGCCGGCGAGACACAGCAGGGGGCCTTGGCCTGGTTCATTCTTGTGATCCCGCCAGTGCTTCTCGCGTGGGGTGGCTTTGCCCTCCTTGCGCATCTGCACAGTCCGATCGGCTGCCTGTTGTGGGACGTCGCGGTTCTTTATCTCACGCTTGGATTTCGTCAGTTCAGCCACTTCTATACGGATATCCAGGCGGCGCTCGCGGCCCATGATCTTGCGCGCGCGCGCG
This sequence comes from Gammaproteobacteria bacterium, assembly GCA_903970185.1. Lineage (GTDB taxonomy): Bacteria > Pseudomonadota > Gammaproteobacteria > Burkholderiales > Burkholderiaceae_D > CAJCIC01. Next base: position 10,648 of record CAJCIC010000034.1, on the reverse strand, counting down.
AGCTTCTCTCGGCGTGGAAAAGCCGCGAAGGCGGCACATTTTCGGCAGCCGATCTAAGCGTCGAGGAAGTCTCGCGCCTTGCCATCGAGGAGGCGCTGATTGCATCGCACCGTCACGTGTTCGGCGTATTTTTCTGGTTCGTCGTGCTGCCCGGACCCTCGGGCGCGGTTCTTTACCGTGTTGCCGACTACCTCGCGCGCATCTGGAATCGCAATGCCGAGGAGCACTTCGGCCACTTTGCGCGCGAGGCTTTTGGCGTCATCGACTGGTTGCCGGTGCGCCTGACTGCGATCGGCTTTGCCATCGTTGGCAACTTCGAAGACGCCATCTTCTCCTACAAAACCCGTGCGAGCCGCCATGCTGACGCGGCGCGCGGCATCCTGGTCGCCGCTGGCGCAGGTGCGCTTGGCGTGCGTCTTGGCGAGCCCGCGCAAGCCTGGCGCGGCGCGCTGCTTGAGCCCGAGCCGATAGGCGAAGCCCTTCCTGCAGCCGAGGCGGGGCCTGCTGCCATGCAAAGCGCAGTCGGGCTTGTCTGGCGCAGCCTCGTGCTTTGGATGATGCTGCTTCTCATGTTGTGGATTGCCGGATTTTTTGGCTAGACGGCCGAGCCGGGTCGGCTCGATTGGCACTTCCAGCATTGCGCGAACTGATCCTCGTTAAGCTCGCCGCACTGAAAGCAGTTCCAGGGCGCACGCTTGGGCGGATTGCGCAACTCGCGAAGCAGGGTCCTTGCACGATTCAGATCGGCGTCATCGACGACCCAGATTTCGGGCGAGACCATATCCGGGGGCAGGTCCCCCACGGCACCACCAATGAAGCGGTTTCGGATCTCACACGCGATGCCCGCGCTTTCCAGTTGTGCGTGCCAAAGCGTTGCAAGCAGGAGATTGTTGACCTGGGTCAGGCGCGTCATGGAAGATGAGCCGAGCGCATGCTCTGGCGCGTCAGGTCGCAAAACAGCTGGTAGCGCGCGGCGGATATCTCGCCTTTTGTCACTGCTTCGCGAATGGCGCAGCCAGGCTCGACCAGATGCGTGCAGTTATAGAACCGGCACTGACCGAGAAAGGGTTTCATCTCCGCAAAGGCGCGCTCGATCTGTCCGGCGCTAAGGTGGTTCAGGCCGAACTCCTGAAAGCCCGGCGTATCGATCATGACGCCAGCCTGATCGGTAAGGTTATACAAGCGCGCGTCGGTGGTCGTGTGACGCCCGGAGTTGAGCGCAAGCGAGATGTCGCGCGTGCGCGCGTTGGCGTTGGGCACAAGCAAATTGAGAAGCGAGGATTTGCCCATCCCCGACTCGCCAAAGAGCAGGGTGGTGCGATCGGCAAGCATCGGCAAGAGTCGTTCTTTCGCACGTTCAGGCTCGGTCTTAAGCGAGACCTCTTCGATGCGATAGCCAAGTTTCGCAAACGGTGCCAGGCGTTGGCGGGCGATGTCGGTGGGCCCCTTGAGGTCGGCCTTGTTGAGGATCAGCGTGACCGGCAGGCTCTGCCGTTCGGCTTCGATCGCAGCGCGGCTCACCAGCTCGTCGGAAAACGGCGGCGTTCCTGCCACCACTCCCCAGACCTGATCGATGTTGGCTGCCAAGACCTTCGTCCTAAGGCCATCAGAGCGCATGAATTCAGTGCTGCGCTTTGCGATCGAATCGATCACGCCGCTGGCATCGCCGGTTTGCGTCGCGTTGACGAAGTCGCCACAGGCGATGCCGCCTTTGCGACCGCGCGTGACGCAATTCAGAAGCTGCCCGTTGGGCATCAGGACCAGGTCGTGGCGACCGTGCGCTGCGACGACGCGCGCGCGCGGGTCCTTGTTCAACTCTTGCGCAAGTGACGCGTGCTGTAGATCGCGTCGCATTTGGCCGCACAGATAAAGTCGTTTAGCGAAATGCCCTTGACCGAATGGGTGTTAAAGCGCACCACCGCCTGGTTGTAGCCAAACGAGATATCCGGATGATGATCCTCGGCGTGGACGACAAAGGCGAGCGCGTTGAGAAACGCCATCGTCTCGTAGTAATCCGAAAATGCCAGCGAGCGCTCGATTGCGCCCTGCTTCAGGTGCCAGTCGGGCAGCTCCTTGAGCTGTGCCGTGATTGCCGCCTGATCGAGGGCCTTCGAGCCTTCGAGCGCCTTGCTCTTCAGTTGCACCAGTCCGTCTCGTGTCAGCGTGCCTGTCATTGTGGCTCCTAGGTCGGCGCGGCTTCGAGGCGGGCAATGCGGATCGTAGCGGGCGGATGGGAATCGAAAAATGCCGAATGCAGCGGATCGGGGGTGAGCGTCGCGGCATTGTCCTGGTACAGCTTGACGAGTGCCTGGACCAGTTCGTTGCGATCGGTTTGATGCGCGGCATAGGCGTCGGCTTCGAACTCATGACGCCGCGATCCAAGCGAAAACAGGGGCGACAGGAGAAACGTGAATACAGGCAGGACAAGAAGGAAGAGCATGAGGCCAACGGCATTGCGCGTGGCAAGCGTCGGATCAACGCCAAGGCCGAGATAAAACCAGTCGGTCTCGATCAGGTAGCCAAGCAGCGCGAGTGCCAGAAGGCTGGCGCAAAACGACCAAGCGAGGCGCTTGACGACGTGGTGCAGCTTGAAGTGGCCAAGCTCGTGAGCCAGCACGGCCTCGATTTCGCTGGCGCTCAGTCGTGCAACGAGAGTATCGAAGAAGACGATGCGCTTGTTGGCGCCAAATCCCGTGAAATAGGCGTTGCCGTGCGAGGACCGGCGACTGCCGTCCATGACGAAAACGCCCTTGGCGACAAAGCCGCAGCGCGTGGACAGTGCGCGCACGCGCTCGACCAGGGTGCCATCCTCAAGCGGTGTAAAGCGATTGAAAAGCGGCGCGATCAAGACCGGGTAGAGCCACGTGACGAAAAGGCTGTAGCTGGTGAAGAGCAGCCACGTGTCGAGCCACCACAGGCGCCCTGCCGCCTGCATCAGATACAACACGCCAAAAAGAAGGGGTGCGCCAAATACGAGGGCAAGTAGCGAACTGACGAGCAGATCCCGCATGAACAGCCCAAGTGTCATGCGGTTAAAGCCAAATCGTTCTTCGAGGGAAAAGCGCCGATACAGGGAGAAGGGCAGATCGACCAGCGCTGAGACAAGCAGGACGAGGACGATAAGAAGCACCTGGCGTGGCAGCGCGCCCACGTTCGAGTGCGCCAACCCGCGCGCAATGCTGTCATCGAGGTACTGAATCCCGCCAAGCAGCGTCAGCCCGACAAGAAGCACGGCCTCGATCACCGTGTAGACGGCGTTCAGGCGTACGCGGGCGACGGTGTAATCGGCGGCCTTCTGGTGAGCCTCAAGCGTGATGGCATCGCGAAAGCGCGCAGGCACTTCGCAGCGATGCGCAAGGACATGTTGCGCCTGCCGCGCTCCGAGCCAGAGCTTGACTGCGACGCAGAGGAGTAGCGCGATTGCGAAGGAAACGCTCAACATATGCGAAAATCAGCTGGCGGCCTTTGACGGCGGCCTTTCTTGCGCAAGGGCGGGTGCCCTGGCGTCACCCGTTTTCCAGGCAGTAAATTATGGCACAAGACGTTTCGCCAACGAGTCCGGCTCTGGCCGGCGCAAAGGCGCCAGAACGCCCTGATGAATCGCGCTTGCTCTGGCTTGACATGGAAATGACCGGCCTGAATCCCGACACGGACCGGATCATCGAAGTCGCCATGGTCGTAACCGATGCAGAACTCAATGTCATCGGCGAGGCGCCGGTGCTCGTCATTCATCAGCCCGATGACGTGCTCGAGGGCATGGATGCATGGAACCGCGGCACGCACGGGCGCTCGGGCTTGAGCGAGCGCGTCAAGGCCTCATCGCTTGACGAGGCCCAGGCCGAAACTGCCTTGATCGCCTTTGCGCGCCAGTTCGTCCCGGCGGGCAAATCGCCGATGTGCGGCAACTCGATCTGCCAGGACCGGCGCTTCATGGCCCGCCACATGCCCGCGCTCGAGGCTTTTTTCCACTACCGCAATCTGGATGTGTCAACCTTGAAGGAATTGTGCAAGCGCTGGCGCCCGGAATTGCTCAGCGGCTTTCGCAAGCAGCAGCGGCATGAGGCGCTGGCCGACATTCTCGAATCGATCGAGGAACTCAAATATTATCGCGCCCACTTCCTGAACGCGCCGCTCGCCGTCTGATCAGCGCGCGCTTTTTGAGGACCGTGGCTTGGCCGGGGCGCCAGTTTCGTCGGTGTAGAGCCTAAAGCGCTCGTCCCGGTCGGAGGCCCGTCGGCCTTCCCAGATCAGATTCCAGTAGTGGCCCTTGGCAGCAGCGAGTTCGGACTCCGGGCTGTGCGCGGATTCCTGGCGCAACAGCAAAGGACACGAGCCAAGCGGCTGTCCCGACAGGTCAAGCGGGGCGAAACGGACGGTCGAGAAATAGGCGAAGGAGGCGCGCTGCGCGAGCCCGACACCAACGGTGTGCACGCACGCGTTCGCGCCGGGCTTGCTCGAGTCCAGGGCGCTTTGCAGCTGCAGCGCGACAGCGCGGTAGGTCCGGCTGTAATTGACTTCGCTGACCCAAAGCGTCATGACCAGCGCCCAGATCAAAGTCACGCCGCCGCTTGCAAGCACGACGCTGCGCCAGAGCACTTTCGGATGGGTGACGACGCGCCAGCGCACAAGCCAGATCCACGCGGCCGTGATCGCCAACGCGCCGACCAAGGGCCCGATGTGAAAATCGTTGGCAAGGCCAGGCACCTGGCGCTGCAAGGTCGCGTCCCAGGCCTGGGGAAATCCAGTCATGCGCGTGAGCCAGCTCGCCCAAAGGGCGAACGCCGTAAGGGAATAGACGAGCAGGCTGAACCAGTCGACCGCATTGGCCGCGCCGCGCTTAAGGGTGGGCAAGCCAAAGCCTGCGAGCATCACGATCGAAGGCAAAAGCAGCAGCAGCACCCACAAAAACGTGGTCGAGGCGGTCAGGATGAAATTGGCTGCCATGGCGAGAAGCAGCAGCACGGGCACGACGATATGCGCACTCTTCCATTCGCGGCGCCAACTCCAGATCGCCCAGATTGCGATCGGCCATCCCGGCAAGGCAAACCACAGGAAGGTGCGCCCTGCGCGCCTTAAGGCATCGGCATTGCCGGCGTTGGCGGCTTCGGTCCAGCCGCGCCACCACGTGATGAGGTAGTCGCGCCCGCCAGGGTCATCGCCGTACCAGAGCAAAAGCGGCCAAATCGCCATCAGGATCAGCGCCAGCGGCAAGGCGATGAGGATGGCTGCCTTGCGATTGCCGTGCCATTCGGGATGCCACAAGGCAAGGCCGGCATACACCAGGAAGACTTCGACAGCGCAGTACGGGCCGCGCGTGAGCGCTAACCCGGCAAGGGCAGCACCCATCCAGATGGCGGCCACGCGCGGCTGATCGAGGCCGCGTGCCAGGCCATAAAAGCAGGCGCTAAGCATGGCAAGACCTGCGATGTCAGGCGCAACCTCGTGGGCCCGGGTGGCAAGCCCAAGCGTGCCGAGGAGAATCAAGAGGGCGCCGTCAGCCAGGGTCCTGCCGTAATCGCGGGGTTCGGGATGGCCGCCAAAGGCGAGCGCGAGAGGTTGCGCCGCCGGCCGTCGCCCAAGCAGGTAGGTGGCATACCAGAGGCCGGTGGCCGCCGTCAGGACCATCAGCAGCGTTGCCAGCCGTGCAGCCAGCGCGTCGTCCGCGGGAATCCAGCTGATGGCTCGGCCAAGCCGGATCGACAGCGCCCCGAGCCAGTACATGAGGGGACCGGAATCGAACGTCGGTGCGCCGACGACGTTGGGCATCAGCCAGTCGGCGCGATGGCCGTGGGCCATCGTCCACATCACGCCAAAGCTGCTCGCATCATCGGGCTTCCACGGATCACGACCGAGGAGCCCCGGCACGGCATACACCAGGCACATCAGGAAAAGCGCGATGCGGGGAAGCTTGATGGTCGCGCGCGCCGTGAGGCGGGCAGGCGATGAGCGCGGCAGCTCCATCTTGTCCAGTCAGTCCAGAAAAAGGTACAAAAAAGGCAGCCGAAGCTGCCCTTTTCGAGGCGTTGCGCCTAAAAGCATCCCCGCCTTAAGCTGACGCCTTGCCAGATCGGGTACCGAACTTCTGGCGGAACTTCTCGACGCGGCCGGCCGTGTCGACAATCTTGTGCTTGCCCGTATAGAACGGGTGCGATTCGGACGAGACTTCGATCTTCACGAGGGGATATTCCTTGCCCTCATGCTTGATCGTCTCGCGCGTCTGCACGGTCGAGCGCGTAACGAACTTGAAGTCGTTGGACAGGTCGACAAAGACCACGTCACGATATTCGGGATGAATGCCTGGTTTCACGGAAATTCCTTTTTAGGTGGAGTAGCCAGCCCGCCGCGCAATGCGCGCGAACCACTTGCACGGTTTAATCAAGCCTTCCATTATGCCAGAGAGCAGGATTTGTCGCTAGTTGCGCCAGCGCATTTACGCCACTAGCCGCCGCGCCGCATCATGTCGAAGAATTCGGCGTTGGTCTTGGTCTGCTTCATCTTGTCGAGGATGAATTCCATCGCCTCGATTTCATCCATGCTGTAGATCAGCTTGCGCAGGATCCAGACCTTTTGCAGCAGATCGGGCTTGATCAGCAGCTCTTCGCGGCGCGTGCTGGATTTGTTCAAGTTCATCGAGGGATAGACGCGCTTTTCGGCAAGGCGCCGCTCAAGATGCACTTCCATGTTGCCGGTGCCCTTGAATTCCTCGTAGATGACGTCATCCATGCGCGAGCCGGTCTCGATCAGGGCGGTTGCGATGATGGTCAGCGAGCCGCCTTCCTCGATATTCCGTGCGGCGCCGAAAAAGCGCTTCGGGCGCTGCAGCGCGTTGGCATCGACACCGCCCGTGAGGACCTTGCCTGATGCCGGCACGACCGTGTTGTAGGCGCGTCCAAGGCGGGTGATCGAGTCGAGCAGGATGACGACATCCTTTTTCATCTCGACGAGCCGCTTGGCCTTTTCGATCACCATTTCCGCAACCTGGACGTGGCGCGTTGCAGGTTCATCGAATGTCGATGCAACCACCTCGCCTTTGACCGAGCGTTGCATTTCGGTGACTTCCTCCGGACGCTCATCGATCAGAAGCACGATCAAAACGACCTCGGGATGATTGGTCGCGATCGCATGGGCGATGTGCTGCATCATCACCGTCTTGCCGCTCTTGGGTGAAGCAACGAGCAGACCGCGCTGGCCCTTTCCGATCGGCGCGATCATATCGATCACGCGGCCGGTGATGTTTTCGTCGCCGCGCATCTCGCGCTCGAGATGCAGCGGCACATTCGGGAACAGGGGCGTCAGGTTCTCGAACATGATTTTGTGCTTGGAGGCCTCTGGCGGCGAGCCATTGACCTGGTCGACCTTGACCAGCGCAAAGTAGCGCTCACCGTCCTTGGGTGTGCGTACTTCGCCTTCAATCGAATCGCCGGTATGCAGGTTGAAGCGCCGAATCTGCGATGGGCTGATGTAGATATCGTCGGTCGAGGCGAGGTAGCTCGACTCGGGCGAGCGCAGGAAACCAAACCCGTCGGGCAGGACTTCAAGGCAGCCATCGCCGTAGATCGGCTCGCCGGTTCGCGCCTTTTTCTTCAGGATCGCAAACATCAGCTCCTGTTTGCGCATTCTGTTGGCGTTTTCGATCTCAAGGCCGTTTGCCATTTCAAGCAGGGCCGAGACATGCAGGGCTTTTAGTTCGGATAGGTACATGGGAAGTCCCGGTTCGGGTGACTGCGCAGGGTGTGTTTCGGGGAGGGGCGAAGCCCGGGGAGGTGGGCCGCGAATCGCTTCAACGTGAAAAAAACAACCGGTCGGCCGGATTCCGGCCGACCGGGAAAATTAAAGGTTGCTGTCGATGAATGCCGTCAGCTGCGACTTGGACAAGGCACCGACCTTGGTGCCAACGATCGCGCCGTTTTTGAACAGCATCAGCGTCGGAATGCCGCGAATGCCATATTTGGCCGGAACCGCCTGGTTGTCGTCGACGTTGAGCTTGGCGATCGTCAGTTTGCCGGAATAGTCCTTCGACACTTCGTCTAGGATCGGCGCAATCTGCTTGCAAGGGCCGCACCATTCGGCCCAATAATCGACCAGGACGGGAGCATCGGATTTCAATACGTCGGCTTCGAACGTCGCATCTGTGACGTACTTTATGGAATCACTCATGAGGGTGACCTCGTTGACAGGATAAGGGGCGGGAATCCAGCCGCGGATTCGGATTCTGGGGACGTCTGCAGGCGGCGCTTCGCGTGCCTGAATGCGGGAGCAGACGTCTCGAACGCGGCTTCTGGATGCAAATGATGGCACAAAACGCGAAAACAAGTACAGACATCGGTAAAACCGCGTGCCAAAAGGGCTGGGCAAGCGCCCTTGGCCGCGCACACAGTGCTGTCGTCCTTGTCCCCACGCACGCGCTGCCTTGACCAATCGGGCGAGTTCGAACTGGTAGAATTGTTGCCGGCGGGCCCCCTCGCATTGCGGCGTGGCAAACCTGGTCAGGTCGGGAACGAAGCAGCCATAGTCATTAACCGTGAGTGCCGAGGTCCCGGCTCGCCTTTTGGCGGGCCGGCCAGAAAGCGGCGCGCGATGCCGCCATTACCTATTTGCCGATCCGACCGCCAACACCATGTCAACCCAGGTTCTCGCGCGCAAATGGCGTCCCAAAAGTTTCGATGCCGTCATCGGCCAGGAGCATGTCGTGCGCGCGCTGACGCACGCGCTAGACGCCAGGCGCTTGCACCACGCCTATCTGTTTACGGGTACGCGCGGGGTCGGCAAGACGACCCTGTCGCGCCTTCTGGCCAAGGCACTTAACTGCACCGGCGGCGACGACAAGGGAGATGTCACTTCCACCCCATGCGGCGTTTGTTCCGCATGCCTTGCGATCGACTCCGGCCGCTTCATCGACTATATCGAGATGGACGCCGCCTCGAACCGTGGCGTTGACGAGATGGCGCAGTTGCTCGAGCAGGCGATCTATGCGCCCTCGGCAGCACGCTTTAAGGTCTACATGATCGACGAAGTGCACATGCTGACCGGTCATGCCTTCAATGCAATGCTAAAAACGCTCGAGGAGCCGCCTGATCATCTCAAGTTCATCCTGGCTACGACCGATCCGCAAAAAATTCCGGTCACGGTTCTCTCGCGCTGCCTGCAGTTCAATCTGAAGCAAATGCCAACGGCGCAGATCGTCGCGCATCTCGCTGCGATTCTTGCCGCAGAGACGATCCCGTTTGAAGATACCGCGTTGCCGCGGCTTGCGCGCGCGGCTGCAGGTAGCATGCGCGATGCCCTCTCGCTGACCGACCAGGCGATCGCGTTTGGTGGCGGCTCGGTCACCCACGCGGGCGTGCAGGGCATGCTAGGCAGCTTGGATGAGAGCTACATCTTCGGCATCCTGCAGGCGCTCGCCAATCGTGATGGCAGCGCGCTGATTGCAATTGTCGACGAGATCGCGGCGCGAAGTCTTTCCATGGGCCAGGCCCTTTTGGATCTCGCGCTGGCCCTGCAGCGCATTGCCCTGTTGCAGGCGGTTCCCAACGCGAGCGGCGCGGAGTGGGCCGGCCGGGAAATACTGCAGGAGCTGGCCTTGCGGTTTAACGCAGAAGAGATCCAGCTTGACTACGATATCGCCGTGCGCGGCCGTGCGGAAATGCCCATGGCGCCTGACGAGTATGCTGGCTTTAGCATGACGTTGATGCGCATGCTGGCGTTTGCTCCGATCGAAGATGACGCGCCTTCACGGGCTTTGACCGCTCCACCTGTTGCACCTGCCCTGGCGATGCGAAAAGGCACCGCCGCGGTAACGCAGGAGGCCAGCGCTGTTGCGGGTCGCGGGACAGCCGCAGATGCGAGCGGGCGCGCCAAGGCTTCTGGCGCGGCGCAAGCCCACCCCAAAAGGCAGGATGAAGCGGCGGCAGGTCCCATGCCAGGCGCCGCTCTAGCCACGACGGCTGCAGCCGTCGATGCGATCGACTTCGACGGCAATTGGCCGGCCTTAGCGAGACGCGTGAATGCCACGGGCCTCGCGCGCCAGCTGCTTGAGCAGGCCGAGCTTCTTGAGTACGGCGATAACCTTTTCAAACTGCGCGTCGCCCTGAAGCATCTGGCCGAAACCCAGACCGTCGAAAAGCTCAGGGCTGCCCTGTCACAGCATTTCGCAACGCCGGTGCGGCTTCACGTATCGGTGGGTGCGATCACGGGGGCGACACATGCGGTCAAGGAGCGCGCAGAGCGTGACGCACGCCAGGCCGATGCCGTCGCAGCGATAGAGTCCGATCCGTTCGTCAAGACGCTGGTTTCCGATTTTGGCGGCGTCGTCGTGCCAGGCTCGATACGCCCCCGTCCCTGAATTGCATTGCCTGCACAGTTGCAGCACCCACCGCGAGGAGAAACTCCGATGATGAAAAACCAGTTGGCCGGAATGATGAAGCAGGTCCAGCAGATGCAGGACAATGTCAAGAAAGTGCAGGATTCGCTCGCACAGATCGAAGTCGAGGGCCAATCCGGGGCGGGTTTGGTCAAGGTCACCATGACCTGCAAGAACGACGTCAAGCGCGTGAGCATCGACCCGTCGCTGTTTGGCGATGACAAGGACATGATCGAGGATCTGGTCGCGGCGGCGTTTAACGATGCCGTGCGCAAAGCCGAAGCCACC
>CAJCIC010000033.1 GCA_903970185.1 Gammaproteobacteria bacterium | reverse complement strand
GAGATGGTGATGCCTGGTGACAACGTGCAGATCACCGTCAAGCTGATCCAGCCGATCGCCATGGAAGAAGGCCTGCGCTTCGCGATCCGCGAAGGCGGTCGTACCGTCGGCGCCGGTGTCGTGGCTAAGATCCTTGCCTAGCGGTAGAAGACGTATCCGGACCGGGTGTCCCCGCGTAGCTGCGACCATGTGCGAGCGGTCGCAGTAGGCGGGAAAAAGCGCCAGTAGCGCATCACGGTTCGTTTTTCGAGTATCTGCTGTATAGGGGTATAGCTCAACTGGCAGAGCGTCGGTCTCCAAAACCGAAGGTTGGGGGTTCGATTCCCTCTGCCCCTGCCACGCACCCGCGAGGGTGCTGTGAAAGAAGGTCGTTCAGGTCATGGCCAACGCGAAGATTGAAACCGTAACGCCAATCCGGGATCGGCTGTTAGCGCTTGCCGCGCTGGCTGCCGTGATCGCCGGACTCGTCGGCTTCTACCTGCTGTCGGACTACCCGCTGGTGGTGCGCGTATCGAGCGTGCTAGCCGGTGTGGCGGTCGGCGCCGGTATCGGATTGCTGTCCGAACCCGGCAAGCGCTTTTTTGATTTTGGTCGGGAGTCGGTACGCGAAGCCCGCAAGGTGGTCTGGCCGACGCGTCGCGAGACCTTCCAGATGACGGGGCTGGTGTTTGCCTTTGTTCTCCTGATGGCGATTTTTCTCTGGGCAACCGATCGTGGCCTTGAGTACGTCCTGTATGACTTGATTCTAGGATGGAGAAAATGATGGCTGAGGCTGTGACCAGCGAAACGGCGAGCCCTGCTCCGAGCGGCAAGAAGCGCTGGTACGTCGTGCACGCGTATTCGGGAATGGAAAAGAGCGTCATGAAGGCGCTCCAGGAGCGGGTCGAGCGGGCCGGCATGACGGACATGTTCGGCCGCATCCTGGTACCAACCGAGGAAGTCGTCGAGGTCAAGAACGGCCAGAAGGCGATCACCGAGCGGCGCTTTTTCCCGGGTTATGTGCTCGTAGAGATGGAAATGACCGATGAGTCCTGGCACCTGGTGAAAAACACCAGCAAGGTGACCGGCTTCGTCGGTGGCAAGGCCAATAAGCCGACTCCGATTTCCGAGAAGGAAGTTGCGAAGATCCTCACGCAGATGCAAGAGGGTGTCGAGAAGCCGCGTCCCAAGACGCTCTTCGAGGTAGGCGAGATGGTGCGCGTCAAGGAAGGGCCGTTTACCGATTTCAACGGCAATGTCGAAGAGGTCAACTACGAGAAGTCGCGTCTGCGCGTCTCGGTGACCATTTTCGGCCGTGCCACCCCGGTCGAACTCGAGTTCGGCCAGGTCGAGAAGGCTTAGTAGTAAAGGCGCAGCGCGGCGCCGCCGATCACTGGTTGATTGGCGCTTAGCGAACGAGGAGCCGAACCAAGCGATGAGCGCGGCGGCGTTACCACTCACTTTTAGGAAGACATCATGGCAAAGAAGATAGTCGGCTTCATCAAGCTGCAAGTGCCTGCTGGCAAGGCCAATCCGTCGCCCCCGATCGGGCCGGCGCTGGGCCAGCGCGGGCTGAACATCATGGCGTTCTGCAAGGAATTCAACGCGCAGACCCAGGGCGTGGAACCGGGCCTGCCGATTCCTGTGGTCATCACCGCCTACGCGGACAAGAGCTTCACCTTCGTGATGAAGACTCCGCCGGCGACCGTGCTGATCAAGAAGGCTGCCGGTATCCAGAAGGGTTCACCCAAGCCGCATACCGACAAGGTTGGCAAGATCACGCGCGCTCAGGCCGAAGACATCGCCAAGGCCAAGATGCCTGATCTGACAGCAGCCGATCTCGACGCTGGCGTGCGTACCATCGCCGGCAGTGCCCGTTCGATGGGCATCACGGTGGAGGGTCTGTAAATGGCTAAGCTATCCAAACGCGCCCAGGTCATCGCGAGCAAGGTCGATCGCCAGAAGATCTATCCGCTGGTCGATGCCTTGAAGCTGATCAAGGAAGTGGCGACCGCGAAGTTCGATGAATCGATCGACGTCGCCGTGCAGCTCGGTATCGACGCCAAGAAGTCCGACCAGGTCGTGCGCGGCTCGGTGGTACTTCCCGCCGGAACCGGCAAGAGCGTGCGCGTGGCCGTTTTCGCCCAGGGGGAGAAGGCCGAGCAGGCACGCGCTGCCGGCGCCGATATCGTTGGCATGGAAGACCTCGCCGAACAGATCAAAGGCGGCAACCTGAATTTTGACGTCGTGATCGCGTCGCCGGACACCATGCGCGTGGTCGGGCAACTGGGCCAGATCCTTGGTCCGCGCGGCCTGATGCCCAATCCGAAGGTCGGGACGGTGACGCCGGACGTCGCTACCGCGGTCAAGAACGCGCGCGCCGGTCAGGTGCAGTACCGTGCCGACAAGGCCGGTATCGTGCACGCCACGATCGGTCGCGCTTCTTTTGAGGTCGGTGCCCTGCAGAGCAATCTGCTGGCGCTCATTGAAGCCCTCAACAAGGCGCGCCCGACGTCGAGCAAAGGCATTTACCTGCGCAAGCTCTCAGTCTCCTCGACCATGGGCGCCGGGATCAAGATCGACCAGGCGACGCTGTCGGCCGCGCAGTAAGCATTCAGGAGTCGCTGCGGCGCGTCTTGCCGCAGCGGTGCAAGAGATAGCGACCCTGTCGTGACAGGGTCAAAGGACTTTGGGCAAACCGGCTTGCAGCATGGCCGGGTGCTGTCAAAGACCGTTGGTGGCGGGCAATCAGTTTTTGCCTGCCTTAATCGACCGCAAGGCCGGCCAACGCAGATGGCGGTCCCGAAAAGATTTGTGGTGAGAGCCAGGCGCAGTTGGCCGGGCAGGAACTTCGAAGCGATCGGTCGCCGTTCTACAGTCGATGCCGCGTGTCGCGAGGCGCAAAGCATCATTTTTAGGGAAGATGACCGTGGGTCTCAATCGTTCCGAAAAAGCGGTGGTAATCGAGGAAGTGGTCGCGAAGGTAGCGGCTGCCAAGGCGATCGTCGTCGCGGAATACCGTGGTCTGGAAGTCGGGGAAATCACCAAGCTGCGCAGTCAAGCGCGCCAGCACGGTGTTTATCTGCGTGTCTTGAAAAACACCCTGGCGCGCCGCGCCGTGGCGAATACACCGTTTGAAGTGCTGTCCGCGAAGATGGTCGGACCGCTCATCTACGGCATGTCGTCCGACCCGGTGGCTGTTGCCAAGGTGCTCAGCAATTTTGCTCGCGATAACGACAAGCTGGTTGTCAAAGGTGGCGCCCTGCCCAATTCGGGTCTGGACGCAGCCGGGGTCAAGGCCCTGGCGACACTGCCGTCGCGCGAAGAGTTGCTGGCCAAGCTGCTTGGCACCATGCAAGCCCCGATCGCCCAGTTCGTGCGTACGCTCAACGAGGTTCCGACCAAGTTCGTGCGTGGGCTCGCCGCTGTGCGCGACCAGAAAGCGTCCGTTTAGGCAGACGTGCGGCAATCCGCATTCGACTTCACTACCGATCAATCACTCATCACTAGTTATCCGGAGTAAATCATGGCACTGAGCAAAACTGAAATTATCGATGCAATCGCGGGCCTGACCGTCCTCGAGCTGTCCGAACTGATCAAGGACCTCGAAGACAAGTTCGGCGTGTCCGCCGCTGCCGCTGCTGTAGCAGTCGCGGCACCTGCTGGCGGTGGCGCTGCCGCTGCAGTCGTCGAAGAGAAGACCGAATTCGACGTCATCCTCACCGAGGCGGGCGCCAACAAGGTCAACGTCATCAAGGCCGTGCGCGAGCTGACCGGCCTTGGTCTGAAGGAAGCCAAGGACGTCGTCGACGGCGCTCCGAAGGCGGTCAAGGAAGCCATCTCCAAGGCGGATGCTGAAGCTGCCAAGAAGAAGCTTGAGGAAGCCGGCGCAAAGGTTGAAGTCAAGTAAATCTGAAGTTGGGCAGGCCCGGGCGCGTGTTCATTCGCTCCCGGGTTTTTGTGCTTGTTGCGAGGGTGGTTCGAGGCGTTATCGGCGCCTTGAATCACCCGCCCGCCCTGTTGTTGCGGTACTAGTCCGGAGCGCCTGCGCGCCCCGCATCCTGGAGGTTTCCGATGCGATGTTTTCGTGAACGACCGGCACCCGCCGGCATCATTGAGACATCGAGTTCGAACCCTTCCTGTCACTGCCTGACGGAGTTGTCATGACCTACTCGTTCACCGAGAAGAAACGTATCCGCAAGAGTTTTGCCAAGCGCCCGAACGTGCACAAGGTGCCGTTCCTGCTTGCTACCCAGCTCGAGTCCTACCAAAGCTTCCTGCAGGCGGATGTTCCGCCGGCCAAGCGCCTGAACGAAGGCCTGCAGGCCGCGTTTGCGTCGATTTTCCCGATCGTCTCGCACAATCAGCAGGCGCGTCTGGAGTTCGTCACCTTCTCTCTGGGCGATCCGCCATTCGACGTCAAGGAGTGCATGCAGCGCGGCCTGACCTTTGCCTCGCCGCTGCGCGCCAAGGTGCGCCTGGTGATCATGGACAAGGAAGCCTCCAAGCCGACCATCAAGGAAGTCAAGGAGCAGGAAGTTTATATGGGCGAATTGCCGCTCATGACGACTACCGGTTCCTTTGTGGTCAATGGCACCGAGCGTGTCATCGTCAGCCAGCTGCACCGCTCGCCGGGCGTGTTCTTCGAGCACGACCGCGGCAAGACGCACTCGTCGGGCAAGCTCCTGTTCTCGGCGCGCATCATCCCCTACCGCGGTTCCTGGCTCGACTTCGAATTCGATCCGAAGGACATCCTGTTTTTCCGCGTCGACCGCCGTCGCAAGATGCCGGTCACAATCCTGCTCAAGGCAATCGGCATGACCCCCGAGCAGATCCTTGCGCACTTCTTCGTATTCGATAACTTCCACCTGCTCGCCGAAGGCGCGCAGATGGAGTTCGTGCCCGAGCGCATGCGCGGTGAAATCGCGCGCTTTGACATCACCGACAAGGCCGGCAAGGTGCTGGTACCCAAGGACAAGCGCATCAATGCGCGCCACCTGCGCGACTTCGAGGCAGCTGGCCTAAAGCGTATCAGCGTGCCCGAGGACTACCTGCTCGGTCGCGTGCTGGCGCGTGACGTGGTCGATCCCGAGACCGGCGAAGTCATCTCGGGTGCCAATGACGAGGTTACCGAAGACACCTTGAAGCGCCTGCGCATTGCCGGCATCAAGGATGTCCAGACCCTCTATACCAACGATCTTGACCAGGGTCCCTATATTTCGCACACCCTGCGCATGGACGAAACCGCCGACCAGATGGCCGCGCGCGTGGCCATCTATCGCATGATGCGTCCTGGCGAGCCGCCTACCGAGGATGCGGTCGAGGCGCTTTTCAATCGTCTGTTCTATAGCGAAGATGCCTACGACCTGTCCAAGGTCGGCCGTATGAAATTCAATCGCCGTGTCTGGCGCGACGAAGTCAGCGGACCCATGACGCTGGCCAACGAGGACATCCTCGACGTCATCAAGATTCTGGTTGAGTTGCGCAACGGTCGCGGGGAAGTCGATGATATCGATCACCTGGGCAACCGCCGTGTGCGCTGCGTGGGTGAGCTTGCCGAGAACCAGTTCCGCTCGGGGCTCGTGCGTGTCGAGCGCGCCGTCAAGGAGCGTCTTGGCCAGGCCGAAGCCGACAACCTGATGCCGCACGACCTGATCAACAGCAAGCCGATCTCGGCCGCGATCCGCGAGTTCTTTGGTTCATCGCAGCTCTCGCAGTTCATGGACCAGACCAATCCGCTGTCTGAAATCACCCATAAGCGCCGGGTTTCGGCCCTTGGACCAGGCGGTCTGACGCGCGAGCGTGCCGGCTTCGAGGTGCGCGACGTACATCCGACCCACTACGGTCGCGTCTGCCCGATCGAGACACCGGAAGGCCCGAACATCGGCCTGATCAATTCGCTCGCTCTGTATGCGCGCCTGAACGAATACGGCTTTCTCGAAACGCCGTATCGCAAGGTGCAGGCCGGCAAGGTGCTCGACCAGATCGACTATCTGTCTGCCATCGAGGAAGGCAAGTACATCATCGCCCAGGCCAATGCCGCCATCGACAAGGCCGGTACCCTGACTGATGAGCTGGTTAGCGCACGTGAGGCCGGCGAATTCGTCATGGTCGGCCCTGATCGCATCCAATACATGGACGTGGCGCCAGGCCAGATCGTCTCGGTGGCTGCTTCGCTGATCCCGTTCCTTGAGCACGATGACGCAAACCGCGCGCTCATGGGATCGAACATGCAGCGCCAGGCCGTCCCCTGCCTGCGTCCTGAGAAGGCCTTCGTCGGTACCGGCATCGAGCGGACCGTCGCGGTCGATTCGGGAACTACCGTCCAGGCCCTGCGGGGTGGCTCGGTTGACTATGTCGATTCGAGCCGGGTCGTGGTGCGCGTGAACGACGATGAAAACGTCGCCGGTGAAGTGGGCGTGGACATCTACAACCTGATCAAGTACACGCGCTCGAATCAGAATACCAACATCAACCAGCGTCCGATTGTTCGTGTGGGTGACCGCATCGCGATGGGCGATGTGATTGCCGACGGTGCGTCGACTGACCTTGGCGAGCTCGCGCTTGGGCAGAACATGCTGGTCGCGTTCATGCCGTGGAATGGCTACAACTTCGAGGATTCGATCCTGATCTCGGAGCGCGTAGTCGCCGAAGACCGCTATACCTCGATCCACATCGAGGAGTTGTCGGTCGTGGCGCGCGATACCAAGCTTGGACCGGAAGAAATTACGCGCGACATCTCCAATCTCGCGGAGAACCAGCTGGCTCGCCTGGATGAATCGGGCATCGTCTACATTGGTGCCGAGGTCGAAGCCGGTGACGTGCTGGTTGGCAAGGTCACGCCCAAGGGCGAGACCCAGCTGACTCCGGAAGAGAAGCTGCTGCGCGCGATCTTCGGCGAGAAGGCGTCGGACGTTAAGGACACCTCGCTGCGCGTGCCTTCGGGTATTTCGGGCACCGTCATCGATGTCCAGGTGTTCACCCGCGAAGGTATCGTGCGCGACAAGCGCGCCCAGCAGATCATCGACGATGAGCTGAAGCGTTACCGGCTCGACCTGAACGACCAGCTGCGCATCGTCGAAGGGGATACCTTCTCGCGTATCGAGCGCATGCTTTCGGGCAAGCTCGCCAATGGCGGACCCAAGAAGCTCGCCAAGGGCGCCAAGATCACCGTCGAGTATCTGAACGACCTCGAGCGCTACCACTGGTTCGACATCCGTCCGGCCGACGAAGATATCGCCCTGGCACTCGAGCAGGCCAAGGAGAGCATCGAAGCCAAGCGTCTGCAGTTCGACGCGGCCTTCGAGGAAAAGAAGAAGAAGCTCACCCAGGGTGACGAGTTGCCCCCGGGCGTGCAGAAGATGGTCAAGGTCTATCTCGCGGTCAAGCGCCGCCTGCAGCCTGGCGACAAGATGGCCGGCCGTCACGGCAACAAGGGTGTCGTGTCGCGCATCGTCCCGGTTGAGGACATGCCGTATATGGCTGACGGTACACCGGCAGACGTGGTGCTCAATCCGCTGGGCGTGCCATCGCGCATGAACGTCGGACAGATTCTCGAGACCCACCTCGGCTGGGCGGCCAAGGGCCTGGGTCTGCGCATCGGCGCCCTGCTTGATGCTCATACCAAGGCGCAGGAAATGCGCCGTGTGCTCAGCGAGATCTACAACGAGACCGGCAAGGCCGAGGACATCGATGCGCTCAGCGACGTCGAAGTGATGGAGCTGTCAGCCAATCTGCGCCATGGCGTGCCATTTGCGACGCCGGTGTTCGACGGCGCATCCGAGGACGAGATCAAGCGCATGCTCGAGTTGGCCGGACTGCCGCGTTCGGGGCAGCTGACCCTGTTCGACGGACGTACGGGCGAAGCCTTCGAGCGCCCGGTGACGGTCGGCTACATGCACGTCCTGAAGCTGCACCACCTGGTCGACGACAAGATGCACGCCCGTTCGACCGGACCGTACAGCCTCGTGACCCAGCAGCCGCTGGGTGGCAAGGCCCAGTTCGGTGGTCAGCGCTTTGGCGAGATGGAAGTCTGGGCACTGGAAGCCTACGGCGCGTCCTACGTGCTGCAGGAGATGCTCACCGTCAAGTCCGATGACGTCGCGGGTCGCACCAAGGTCTACGAGAACATCGTCAAGGGTGATCACGTGATCGACGCGGGCATGCCGGAGTCATTCAACGTGCTGGTCAAGGAAATCCGCTCGCTCGGTATCGATATCGATCTGGAACGAAACTAGGTTAGCAGCGCCGGCCGCAGGGCCGGCGCTCTGAAGTTCTCACATCCACAATCTGGAGTGAATCATGAAAGCATTGCTCGATCTCTTTAAGCAAGTACAGCAAGAGGAGTCTTTTGACGCCATCCGAATCGGCTTGGCGTCTCCTGAAAAGATTCGCTCCTGGTCGTATGGAGAGGTCAAAAAGCCCGAGACCATCAATTACCGCACCTTCAAGCCGGAGCGGGATGGCCTGTTCTGCGCCAAGATCTTCGGGCCGATCAAGGATTACGAATGCCTGTGCGGCAAGTACAAGCGCTTGAAGCATCGCGGCGTGATCTGCGAGAAGTGCGGCGTGGAAGTGACGCTTGCCAAGGTGCGCCGCGAGCGCATGGGCCACATCGAGCTTGCCTCGCCGACTGCGCACATCTGGTTCCTCAAGAGCCTGCCGTCGCGCCTGGGCATGGTACTCGACATGACGCTGCGCGATATCGAACGCGTGCTCTATTTCGAAGCCTATGTCGTGGTCGATCCTGGCATGACGCCGCTCAAGCGCTGCCAGATCATGACCGAGGACGACTACCTCGCCAAGGTCGAGGAATACGGTGACGACTTCCATGCGCTGATGGGCGCCGAAGGCGTGCGTGAACTCTTGCGCTCGATCGACATCAATCGCGATGTCGAGACCCTGCGCGAGGAGCTCAAGGCGACCAGCTCCGAAGCCAAGATCAAGAAGATCGCCAAGCGCCTGAAGGTGCTCGAGGGCTTCCAGAAGTCGGGCATCAAGCCTGACTGGATGGTCATGGAAGTGCTGCCGGTGCTGCCGCCCGAACTGCGGCCCCTGGTGCCGCTCGACGGTGGCCGCTTTGCGACTTCGGATCTGAACGATCTGTATCGCCGCGTGATCAATCGCAACAATCGACTCAAGCGCCTGCTCGAACTCAAGGCCCCGGAAATCATCGTGCGCAACGAAAAGCGCATGCTTCAGGAGGCCGTCGACTCGTTGCTCGACAATGGTCGCCGCGGCAAGGCAATGACCGGCGCCAACAAGCGTCCCTTGAAGTCGCTCGCCGAAATGATCAAGGGCAAGGGCGGTCGTTTCCGCCAGAACCTGCTTGGCAAGCGCGTCGACTACTCGGGCCGTTCGGTCATCGTGGTCGGCCCGCAATTGAAGCTGCATCAGTGCGGCTTGCCCAAGAAGATGGCCCTGGAGCTGTTCAAGCCCTTCATCTTCAACAAGCTCGAACAGATGGGCGTTGCGACGACCATCAAGGCCGCCAAGAAGGAAGTCGAGAACGAAACGCCGATCGTCTGGGACATCCTGGAAGAGGTCATCCGCGAACATCCGGTGATGCTCAATCGGGCGCCGACCCTGCACCGCCTGGGCATCCAGGCGTTCGAGCCGGTACTGATCGAAGGCAAGGCGATCCAGCTGCACCCGCTGGTTTGCGCAGCCTTCAACGCCGACTTCGACGGTGACCAGATGGCCGTCCACGTGCCGCTGTCGCTCGAAGCGCAGATGGAAGCGCGCGCGCTGATGCTTGCGTCCAACAACATCCTGTTCCCGGCCAACGGCGATCCGTCGATCGTGCCGTCGCAGGATATCGTGCTGGGCCTGTACTACGCGACGCGCGAGAAGATCAACGGCAAGGGTGAGGGCAGCTACTTCACCAATGTCTCGGAAGTGCATCGCGCCTACGAAGCCAAGGAAGTCGAACTGGCATCGCGGGTGACGGTACGGATCCGCGAGTTCATCCGCAACACCGACACCAGCGAAGGTGCCGAGGAATTCGTCGAAACCGTCAAGCGCTATGAGACCACGGTCGGACGTGCGATTCTGTCGGAAATCCTGCCAAAGGGTCTGCCCTTCTCGGTGCTTAACCGCGCCCTGAAGAAAAAGGAAATCTCGCGCCTGATCAACAACTCCTTCCGTCGCTGCGGCCTGCGCGCGACGGTGGTATTTGCCGACCAACTGATGCAGTCCGGTTTCCGTCTGGCCACGCGCGCCGGCATCTCGATTTGCGTCGATGACATGCTCGTGCCCAAGCAGAAGGAAACGATCATCTCCGAGTCGGCCCGCGACGTGAAGGAAATCGATCGCCAGTACGCCTCCGGCTTGGTCACCTCGCAGGAGCGCTACAACAACGTGGTGGACATCTGGGGCAAGGCGGGCGATCGCGTCGGCAAGGCGATGATGGAGCAGCTTGCCACCGAACCGACCACCGATCGGCACGGCAAGGCGACCACGCAGGAATCCTTCAACGCCATTTACATGATGGCCGACTCGGGTGCGCGCGGATCGGCCGCCCAGATCCGCCAGCTGGCCGGTATGCGCGGCCTGATGGCGAAGCCGGATGGCTCGATCATCGAGACGCCGATCACGGCGAACTTCCGCGAAGGTCTGAACGTTCTGCAGTACTTCATCTCGACGCACGGCGCGCGTAAGGGTCTGGCTGATACGGCATTGAAGACCGCCAACTCGGGTTACCTGACCCGCCGTCTGGTTGACGTGACCCAGGATCTGGTTGTCACCGAAGAGGACTGCGGTACCTCGAACGGCGTGAACATGAAGGCACTCGTTGAAGGCGGTGAAGTCATCGAAGCCCTGCGCGACCGGATCCTCGGACGCGTGACGGCTGTTGACGTGATCAATCCCGAGAGCCAGGAGCAACTGCATCCGGCGGGCTTCCTGCTCGATGAGGATGCAGTCGAGCGCATCGAAGCGCTGGGCATCGACGAAGTTCGCGTGCGTACGCCGCTAACCTGCGAGACCCGTTACGGTCTGTGCGCACGCTGCTATGGTCGTGACCTCGGTCGCGGCTCGCTCGTCAATGTCGGCGAGGCAGTCGGTGTGATCGCTGCCCAGTCGATCGGCGAGCCGGGCACGCAGCTGACCATGCGCACCTTCCACATCGGTGGCGCGGCGTCGCGCGCGGCAGTCGCGTCGGGCGTCGAGGCCAAGTCCAACGGCACGGTGCGCTTTACCGCGGCCATGCGCTATGTGACCAACGCCAAGGGCGAGCAGATCGTCATCAGCCGCTCGGGCGAAGTGCAGATTACCGATGATCACGGTCGCGAGCGCGAGCGTCACAAGGTTCCCTACGGCGCGACTCTGGCCGTTCTGGATGGCAAGCAGGTCAAGGCTGGCACGTCGCTCGCCACCTGGGATCCGCTGACCCGTCCGATCATTACCGAGTACGCCGGACGCGTGAAATTCGAGAACGTCGAAGAAGGCGTGACTGTTGCCAAGCAGGTCGATGAAATCACCGGGCTCTCGACGCTGGTGGTAATCGATGCCAAGCGTCGTGGCTCGATCATCAAGGGCGTGCGCCCTGTGGTCAAGCTGATCAACGAAGTCGGTGGCGAGGTCATGATCCCCGGGACCGAGCATCCGGTGACGATCTCCTTCCAGGTTGGTGCGCTGATCACGGTCAAGGACGGCCAGGATGTGCAGGTCGGAGAGGTGCTCGCGCGTATTCCGCAGGAGAGCTCGAAGACGCGTGACATCACCGGCGGTCTGCCACGCGTGGCTGAACTCTTCGAGGCCCGCTCGCCCAAGGACGCCGGCATGCTGGCCGACGTCACCGGTACCATTACCTTTGGCAAGGAAACCAAGGGCAAGCAGCGCCTCGTCATCACTGATCTTGACAGCACGGCCTTCGAATTCCTGATCCCCAAGGACAAGAATGTACTGGTGCACGACGGCCAGGTGGTCAACAAGGGCGAGCTGATCGTCGACGGTCCGGCGGATCCGCAGGACATCCTGCGCCTGCTCGGTATCGAGGCGCTGGCACGCTATATCGTGGACGAAGTGCAGGACGTCTATCGTCTGCAGGGCGTGAAAATCAACGACAAGCACATTGAAGTGATCGTGCGCCAGATGCTGCGTCGCGTGCAGGTGGTCGAGCCGGGTGATACCGGCTTTATCCCGGGCGAGCAGGTCGAGCGCTCCGAGATCCTTGACGAGAACGATCGCGTCATCGACGACGGCAAGCGCGCGGCCAGTTACGAGAACATCCTGCTTGGTATCACCAAGGCCTCGCTGTCGACCGACTCGTTCATCTCGGCGGCTTCGTTCCAGGAGACCACCCGTGTCCTGACCGAGGCGGCCATCATGGGCAAGCGCGACGAACTGCGCGGTCTCAAGGAAAACGTCATTGTCGGACGCCTCATCCCGGCGGGCACCGGTCTTGCTTATCACACGGCGCGAAAGGCCAAGGAAGCGTCGGACCTGCGCGAACGCGAACTGGCGGCAGCAGCCGAGTTTGCGGCGCTCGAGGAGGCCCAGCAGGCGGCCCAACAGGCTACTGAAGCCGCTCCCGACGCCTGACGGCGCGGGTGCGGTCCCGGTAACCGGAAAAGCCAGGCCGCAGGGCCTGGTTTTTTTTTGCTGGTTCCATTGCGGAGCATTGAGATGCCACAGACCATTCTCGTTACCGGGGGTGCCGGTTACATCGGCTCGCATACCTGCGTCGAGCTGCTCGAGCGCGGCTATTCTGTCGTCATTCTCGACAACCTGTGCAATAGCAAACGCGAGGTGGTACGACGCATCGCGGCGATTGCCGGACGCGCGCCCATGTTCATCGAAGGCGACGCGCGCGATGGCGCCCTGCTCGCGCGCATTTTTGCGCAACACAAACCTCATGCTGTCGTGCACTTTGCGGGTTTGAAGGCCGTCGGTGAGTCGGTCGCCAAACCCCTGCTCTACTACGACAATAACGTCGGATCGACGCTGCGAATTCTTGAGGCCATGCAGGCGAGCGCCTGCCGCAGACTGGTATTTAGCTCCTCGGCGACGGTCTACGGTGAGCCCGACGCGGTACCGCTTATCGAAAGCGCGCCCTTGCGACCGGAGAACCCTTACGGTCGCACCAAACTGATGGTTGAGGACATCCTGCGCGATCTGGCATCCAGCGAGAAAGGGTGGCATTTCGCACTTCTGCGTTACTTCAATCCGGTCGGGGCCCATGCCAGCGGCATGATCGGCGAAGACCCTTCGGGGATCCCCAATAACCTGATGCCCTATGTGACCCAGGTCGCGGTTGGCCGACGGGAGCGCCTGACCATTTTTGGCAGCGACTACGATACCCGCGACGGCACCGGCGAGCGCGACTATATCCACGTCCTTGATCTCGCTGCGGGCCACGTCGCTGCGATCGAGCGCATCGACAGCCTGGACGGCGCCGTGGCGATCAATCTTGGCACCGGACGCGGCACTACCGTGCTCGAACTCGTGGCGGCCTTCGGTCGGGCGTCGGGGGCGCCGATCCCGTACACCCTGGGTGCGCGCCGCGCGGGCGACGTGGCGAGCTACTTCGCCGATCCGGGCTATGCGCGCACGGTGCTGGGCTGGCAGGCCAAGCTCGATGTGGAACGTATGTGCGCCGACTCCTGGCGCTGGCAGAGCAACAATGCCGAGGGCTATCCCGAGGACTGATGGTGCAAGGACGCACTCGGGCGGCGCGCTTCTGATGTTGGATTGCCTCGTTGGCGCCGGCTCCTAGCGACTTACTTGCGTCCTGGGTCCCCAGAATCTTGGGAGTTGGCAAGCTGTCGCAATGTGTGCGTAACGAGGATTGACAAATCAGGGGCTATACATTACTCGTGAATGGTGCTGCAATTGAATGCGGCAGTCGTAGATAGATAGGAGCTATCAACATGGCTGCTTGCATTGATCGGAGAATGTATTTGTCCAAAACGAAATCAGGCAACAGGCGTGCCGGGGACATTGGAATTTGGCACATGTGGCGCGACGTATTGATCGCCGCAATCAATCGGGGGCAATTTCTACTTGGGCTGGCCTGATTATTTTCACAATAGTCGTGAAAATGCCTAGCGATGAAGTGGGTCAAATGGTTTTGGAGATACTCCATCATCTTGAGGATTGGTCATTGACCGGATATTTGTTCTGGTTGATCACACTAGGTGCCTGGTTTAGGCACGGCAAATGGCAGAGAAGAACGATTACCGATGAAATCGATCGAATGAGTGAGGAAAAGACAAAACTTCAGAGCGAAAAACTTGGTGGTGGTAGGGTGAAGTCTAGTGAGGTGGTCAAATGAGTTACGCAATCCTTGCATTTCTCTTTCTTGCACTATGTCATTTCGTCTATGAATCGATTATTGCCCCGTCATTGAGGCTGAAGCTTCGATTTGAGCTATTCAAGCTCCGGGATGATTTGAGAACTCTGAAAAATGAATACGGGAGCGACCTCGACGATAGGCACTTTCACTACTTACAGGACTCCCTGAACGTCCTCATCAGATTTTTGCCAAGATTCGAGATCGGCAATCTGGCGCTCGCGGCATCTCAGATTAACAATGATCCTCAGTTGAAGAAAAGGATGGAGGCTAGGGCGAAGATTCTCGATGACTGCCAGATTGCCCAAGCGACCAACATCAGAAACAAGTCCATTGAGATTGCCGCGAGGGCTGTGAGGGTGAATGGGGGCGCGTGGGGGTTCTACGTTGTGCCAATCGCTCTTACATTTGCCGTCTACAAGTCGGTCAACGAAAAGGTCCGCGCTATTATCCTTGTCCGAGGGAGATGTCGAAAATCTGTCTCCCAAGATGGGAAATCTCAAATCAGTCAGCTAGCTCCCCAATCTCCCCAAGCAACCATGGGTGGTCCGTGGCTCCTTCGACCATGCATCTCCCCGCGGCCCAGAGTATCTGACGCCCGTATTTCTTTCCGGGTTACCGACAGGCGCTAGCACGGGGTTGACAGCAAGGCAACTCTCGTTCAAAATCCCGCTTCTAACTTGGCTAAGCCTAGCCATGCGTTCTTTGCAGTCCGGCGCTCGTACAGCCCGCCGCTCGCCCTGAACGCGTTCGGCATGTCAAGTCTGCGAAGTCTCCCCTGAATCGATCGCTCGTTACCTTGCTGCCTGTGCGGCGGGGTGCATTTTCGGACTGGAACAGTAATGCCAACTATCAACCAGCTGGTGCGCAAGCCGCGCGTCATGGCCAAGATAAAGAGCAAGAGCCCCGCGCTGCAGGAATGTCCGCAGCGTCGCGGCGTTTGCACTCGCGTCTATACGACTACTCCGAAGAAGCCGAATTCGGCGCTGCGCAAGGTTGCGAAGGTGCGCCTGACCAATGGCTTTGAAGTCATCTCCTACATCGGCGGTGAAGGCCACAATCTTCAGGAACACTCGGTGGTGCTTATTCGCGGCGGCCGGGTCAAGGATCTGCCAGGTGTGCGCTACCACATGGTGCGCGGCTCGCTCGATACCCAGGGCGTCAAGGACCGCAAGCAGGCGCGCTCGAAGTACGGTGCCAAGCGCGCCAAGGCCGCCAAGTAACAAATTGCAGGACCAGGTTGGCGTCTGGGTTCGCCCCGGCCATTAAGTAAGTGGTCACTCCGATGGGTGACCTGGAGCCCCGATCCCGAGGGTTCAACTGAATAGAGAGGAAGAGAAATGCCACGTCGTCGCGAAGTCCCCAAACGCGAGATCCTGCCGGATCCGAAGTACGGCAACGTTGAAGTTGCCAAATTCGGCAACGTCATCATGAAGGCCGGCAAGAAGGCCGTCGCCGAACGCATCATTTACGGTGCGTTTAACACCATCTCGAGCAAGACCGGCAAAGATCCGCTGGAAGTGTTCGTGCAGGCTCTGAGCAACGTCAAGCCAACCGTCGAGGTCAAGAGCCGGCGCGTGGGTGGTGCCAACTACCAAGTGCCGGTCGAAGTGCGCCCCGTGCGTCGCATGGCGCTGTCGATGCGCTGGATTCGCGAAGCGGCTGTCAAGCGCAGCGAGAAGTCGATGGCCCTGCGCCTGGCTGGTGAACTGCTGGATGCGGCCGAAGGCCGTGGCGGTGCGATGAAGCGGCGCGATGAAGTGCACCGCATGGCCGAAGCGAACAAGGCGTTCGCGCACTTCCGCTTCTGATTGTTTCTTGCTGGGGCGTGCGGCCATCCCGTCGCGTCAGCAAGCTGAATGCAGTATGGGGGAGCCTTGAACCGGGGCTCCCCTGAAACTTTTTAAGGCAGACCAAAGTGGCCCGCAAGACTCCTATCGAGCGCTACCGCAACATCGGTATCAGCGCGCACATCGACGCCGGCAAGACGACGACTACCGAGCGCATCCTTTTCTACACCGGTGTCAATCACAAGATCGGTGAAGTGCATGACGGCGCTGCCACCATGGACTGGATGGAACAGGAGCAAGAGCGCGGGATCACGATCACTTCGGCCGCCACGACCTGCTTCTGGAAGGGCATGGCCGGCAACTATCCCGAGCATCGCATCAACATCATCGATACTCCCGGGCACGTCGACTTCACCATTGAAGTCGAGCGCTCGATGCGCGTGCTCGACGGCGCGTGCATGGTGTATTGCGCGGTCGGTGGCGTGCAGCCCCAGTCCGAAACGGTCTGGCGCCAGGCCAACAAATACAAGGTGCCGCGGCTGGCCTTCGTCAACAAGATGGACCGCACTGGCGCGAATTTCTTCAAGGTCTATGACCAGATGAAGGCGCGCCTGAAGGCCAACGCCGTACCGCTGCAGATTCCCATCGGCTCCGAAGAGCACTTTCAGGGCGTGGTTGACCTCGTGCGCATGAAGGCGATCTTCTGGGACGAGGCTTCGCAGGGTACCAAGTTTGATCTGCGTGAGATCCCCGAGGATCTGCTGGAACTGGCCAATGAATGGCGCGAGAAGATGGTCGAGGCCGCCGCCGAAGCCAACGAAGAGTTCATGAACAAGTACCTCGAATCGGGCGAGTTGACCGAGGAAGAGATCAAGCTGGGCATCCGCACCCGGACCATCGCCGGCGAAATCGTGCCCATGATGTGCGGCTCGGCATTCAAGAACAAGGGCGTGCAGGCGATGCTCGATGGCGTGATCGACTACCTGCCGGCCCCGACCGATATTCCGCCGGTCAAGGGTCTGGACGAGCACGACGCTCCGGTGTCACGCGTGGCGAACGACAGTGAGAAGTTCGCCGCGCTCGCATTCAAGATCATGACCGACCCGTTTGTCGGTCAGCTAATTTTCTTCCGCGTCTATTCGGGCGTGGTGAATTCGGGCGATACGATCTTTAACGCCATCAAGAACAAGAAGGAGCGTATTGGTCGCCTCTTGCAGATGCACGCCAATCAACGCGATGAAATCAAGGAAGTGCGCGCCGGTGACATCGCCGCCGCGGTCGGTCTGCGTGAAGCCACGACCGGTGACACCTTGTGCGACCCGGATGCGGTGATCACGCTCGAGCGCATGATCTTCCCGGAGCCGGTGATCTCTCAGGCCGTCGAACCAAAGACCAAGGCCGACCAGGAAAAAATGGGTCTGGCACTGAATCGCCTGGCGCAGGAAGACCCCTCGTTCCGCGTCAAGACGGACGAAGAATCCGGCCAGACGATCATCTCGGGCATGGGCGAGTTGCACCTGGAAATTCTGGTCGATCGCATGAAGCGCGAATTCGGCGTCGAAGCGACCGTCGGCAAGCCCCAGGTTGCCTATCGCGAGACCATCCGCAAGAAGGCCGAAGACGTCGAAGGCAAGTTCGTCAAGCAATCGGGCGGACGCGGCCAGTACGGCCACGTGGTCCTGAAGGTCGAACCGCAGGAACCCGGCAAGGGCTTCGAATTTGTCGACGCCATCAAGGGCGGTGTGGTGCCGCGTGAATACATCCCGGCCGTCGAGAAGGGTGTCGTGGACACACTGACCAATGGCGTACTGGCGGGTTACCCGGTGGTCGACGTCAAGGTCACGCTGACTTTCGGTTCGTACCACGAAGTCGACTCGAACGAGAACGCCTTCAAGATGGCCGGATCGATGGCATTCAAGGAAGGCTGCCGGCGTGCCAGCCCCGTGCTGCTCGAGCCGATGATGGCCGTCGAAGTCGAGATGCCCGAAGAAAAGATGGGTGATGTGATGGGCGATCTGTCATCGCGTCGCGGCATGATCCAGGGTATGGACGACATGGCAGGCGGTGGCAAGGTAATCCGTGCCGAAGTGCCGCTGGCGGAAATGTTCGGCTATTCGACGACGCTGCGTTCGCTGACGCAGGGCCGCGCGACCTACACGATGGAATTCAAGCACTACGCCGAAGCGCCCAAGAATGTTGCCGAAGCGGTTATCAGTGCGAAGACCAAGTAAACCGATAGCAGGAGTCTAAAAAAATGGCAAAAGGCAAGTTTGAGCGGACCAAGCCCCACGTAAACGTAGGGACGATTGGCCACGTGGACCATGGCAAGACGACCTTGACGGCGGCGATCACGACGGTGCTGTCGAAGAAGTTTGGTGG
>CAJCIC010000032.1 GCA_903970185.1 Gammaproteobacteria bacterium | reverse complement strand
CGGGCCTGCCCGTATGCAGCGTGCCCGACCTTCGCCTTGAACGCCGCCGTACGGTTCCTTCCTAGCCTTCTCGTTGCAATGCTCCTCGGTCGGCGATATCTTCGCCAATGAGAGCAGGAACATCACTTAACCGCCAGTCCTGTTTTCCTGGCCACCTCTGACATCCTCGACCACTATAAGACAGCGACAACAGGGAGCTTTGATTCATGCGTCGCATCATCTGTTTTTCCGTTGCACTTTTGCGCGGACTCGTGCTTTTCTTGGTTCCTCTAGGCGCGGCACAGGCCGCCACCATCACGACCTTCTCGCCACAGGGCGAAGTCGCAGAGATTCGCCAGGTACGCGCCACTTTCTCTGAATCGATGGTGCCGTTTGGCGATCTGAGACAACCCGACCCGTTCAACATCAAGTGTCCCGAGGCCGGCACGGGTCGCTGGTCTGACGACAAGACCTGGATCTACGATTTCAAACGCGATGTGCCGCCGGGTACGAAGTGCTCGTTCATTGCCAAACCCGGGGTCAAGAGTGTGGCCGGCGCTGAGCTGACGGGTACCACCAGCTACAACTTCAATACCGGCGGGCCGGCTGTCGTGAGGCACTACCCAGCGGGCGAAACTATTGAAGAGAACCAGTATTTCGCGCTACTTCTTAACGGTGCAGCCGACCCGCAATCGATCGAGCAGCACGTCTATTGCGAAGCGAGTGGCATCTCGGAGCGCCTTGGCGTTGCGGTCGTGACGGGCACCGATCGTGACGCGATCGTCAAGGCGCTCGGTCTAGTACCGGTAAGTCATCGCACCGTGGTGCTTCATTGCAAGCAGGCATTGCCCGCCGAATCGGAGGTGACGCTGACGTTTGGTGCCGGAGTGACGGCACTATCGGGTGTGGCTTCAACTGCAGATCGCCATTTTAAATTCCACGTGCGGCCGAGTTTCACGGCGAGCTTTACCTGCGAGCGTGAGAACTCGCACGCCGACTGCCTGCCGATTCGACCCATGCGCATTGAATTTTCTGCGCCGATTCCGAGGAGCCTGGCGGAGAAGATCGTGCTCAAGGCGTCAGATGGCAGCCACATGCCCGCGTTCGAAGAAAACAAGGGGGAGGGTGGTGTCGCTCTCTTTACCATGGTGCAGCGTGGTTATCGCAAGAGCATCCTGTTCTTCGGCAAATCGTCGGGCACGCTCGACAACGATCCTTCATCGGCTGCGGTCACCGCAGTCCAGTTCGCGCCCAGCTTTCCTGAGAATTCAGATATCACCATCGAGCTGCCGTCCGACATAAAGGACGAGACCGATCGGCCGCTCACCAACATTGCCGATTTTCCGATCAAGACGCGCACTGCGCAGGCACCACCGATCGCCAAATTCGCCACAGCGTCATTTGGCATCCTGGAACTCAACGCCGAGCCGCTGTTGCCGGTCACCGTCCGAGCCGTAGAAAACGATCTCAACATCTCAGCCAAGCGGATCGAGACTGAAGGCGGGCCAGCGCCTGCCAGGGACGCTGCACCAGGCGCTGCATCAGGCGCTACGTCAAGCCCTGCATCGACCAGCGCGCCAGGCAGTGCGCCTGGCGTGGTGCGCGAGCTGCGACTGGATTCGGATCAGCAGGTGATCGACTGGTTCGGTCGCGTCGCGCGCTATCAGGAGACCGACATCAAGCGCAGCATGGTCGAGGCCGACCTCGGAATCACCCTGCCGCCACCGCCCGCGCTCCCCAAACCCGGCGATCGCACCGCCAAGCGATATGGCAACGATGATGACGCGCTCAAGGCTGAACAAGAGCGCGCCAAATTCCTGCAGGACTTCCTCGATACACGCTCGATCAGCCTTTTGACCAAGGAACAAAACGTCACCCGGGTGTCACTGCCGGCGCTCGACAAATCCGATCCAAGACCGTTTGAAGTGGTCGGCATCCCGCTCAAGCGCCCCGGCTTTTACGTGGTTGAAATCCAGTCGGCCAAGCTCGGCGCGTCGCTGTTGCTCGACGCACGGCCGATGTACGTGCGCACCACCACGCTGGTCACCAATCTAGGCGTTCACTTCAAGCTCGGCCTGGTCAATTCCGGAATCTGGGTGACCACGCTCGATCACGCCAAGCCAGTCGCGGGTGCGTCCGTGCAGGTGTCGGACTGTGTCGGTGGCGTGATCTGGAACGGCCAGACCGATGCCAATGGCTTCGCACTGATGGATCAGCCCATGCCGCGCAGGACTCTTGGCGATCAGTGCCGCGAACACGGCACACCCTACGGCTACTTCGTGTCCGCCCGGAAAACCGATGCCGCCGGTCAGCAGGATATGGCCTTCACCTGGAGCACGTGGGACGAAGGCATCGAGCCATGGCGCTTCGCATTGGCCTCGCACGAGGGCAGCACTGGCGCGCTGGTGGCGCACACGGTGCTCGATCGACGTCTGTTCCGCGCGGGCGAGACGGTCTCCATGAAGCACTACGCGCGTGAACTGAAACTCACGAAACTGGCTGTGCCCGAGCCCAGCCTGCTGCCCTCGACCCTTGAGATTACCCATATCGGCTCAGGGCAGCGCTTCGATTTTCCCCTCAAGTGGCGCAACAGGATCTATTCCGACAGCACCTTCAAGATTCCCAAGGATGCCAAGCTCGGCGAATATTCGGTTGCGCTAAAAAGCGATGGAGTGCGCGCCGCGTACTATTCCACCGGTACCTTTCGCGTCGAGGAGTACCGCCTGCCGGTGCTGACCGGTAGCATCACGCCTCCCAAGGAGGCCATCGTCAAGCCGAGCAGCATCCCGCTCAACGTGCAGATCAGCTACGGCAACGGCGGCGGTGCCGCAGGACTTGCGGTACGTCTTACCGCCCAGCTGCAAACGCTCGATGCGCCACCGGGTATCCCGCTCGATCACTATCCGGGTTTTCATTTCAGCGGACCG
This sequence comes from Gammaproteobacteria bacterium, assembly GCA_903970185.1. GTDB lineage: Bacteria > Pseudomonadota > Gammaproteobacteria > Burkholderiales > Burkholderiaceae_D > CAJCIC01. Next base: position 19,185 of record CAJCIC010000032.1, on the reverse strand, counting down.
GCCACGAATCTCGACAGCGACAACAATTACTTCGCCAACGACTACGTGGGAGAAGAAAGCGAAGACAGTGACGAGGACGGCAGCTCGCGCCAGAGGGCCGGGGCACCGGTTCTGGTGGCAGACAAGAAAGCGCTGGTGCTCGACAAGAATGGCAGCGGTAATGTGACGCTCGATAAGCTGCCGGCATCGACCGCCATCCGGCAGCTCACGGTTGAGGCGACCTACTCGGATCCGAACGGCGAGGTGCAGACCCTGTCGCAAGTCACGCCGGTGTGGAATTCGGCGGTGGTGCTTGGCATCAAGACCGACGACTGGGTCTCGGTACATCAGAGCATGGCAACGCAGGTGCTGGCGCTCGATACCGACGGCAAGGTCAAGGCTGGCCAGAGCGTATCCGTCAAGGCCATGCTGCATCAGACCACCACCATCAGAAAGCGTCTGGTGGGCGGCTTCTACTCCTACGACAACGAGCACTCGAGCGCCGACCTTGGTACCGTGTGCAAGGGCGTGACGGACAGTCGTGGCCTGCTGTTGTGCAACTTCGAGTTGCCCAAGGACGGTCAGGTGGAACTGGTGGCCAGCGCCAATGACAGCAAAGGCAACACTGCGGTTGCGGCCTCGAGCGTGTACGTCACCAAGCGCGGTGAGATGTGGTTCGGCAGTGCCAATGACGACCGCATGGATGTGCTGCCCGAGAAGTATTCCTACGAGCCGGGTGAAACCGCGCGCTTTCAGGTGCGCATGCCGTTCCGCTCGGCGACCGCCCTGATCGCCATCGAGCGCGATGGCATCATGGAGACCCGCTCGGTGGATCTGTCCGGCAAGGACCCGACCATCGAAGTGCCAGTCAAGGCCGACTGGGCGCCCAACGTGTTCGTCTCGGTGCTGGCAGTACGCGGACGAGTCGTGGAAGTGCCGTGGTACTCGCTCTTTACCTGGGGCTGGCGCCATCCATCCGAGTGGTGGCATGCATGGCGAGGAGAGGGTGACGCGTTCCAGGCGCCGACTGCCATGGTCGATCTGTCGCGTCCGGCGTTTCGCTATGGCATCGCGGAAATCGAAGTCGGTATCGCCAAGCATCGCCTTAACGTCGAGGTCACGCCCGACCATCCAAGCTATCCGATCAGGGGCACCAGCAAGGTGCACATCAAGGTCAAGCTGCCCGATGGTTCAATACCCCCTGCAGGTTCTGAAGTGGCGGTGGCTGCAGTCGATGAGGCGCTGCTCAGCCTGTTGCCGAACCCGAGCTGGCAGTTGCTGCCCAACATGATTCAAAAGCGCAACTACAACATCGAGACTTCCACGGCGCAGCTGCAGATCATCGGCAAACGCCACTTCGGCAAGAAGGCGGCGCCCGCCGGTGGCGGCGGCGGGCAATTCCCGACCCGGGAACTGTTCGACACGCTACTGCTGTGGAACGACCGCGTCACCCTCGACGCGAATGGCGCGGCTGATGTCAATATTCCGCTCAACGATTCGCTCACGACCTTCAAGATCGTCGCGGTGGCAGACGTCATCAGCGAGCACGATGCATCGCTGTTTGGCACCGGTAGCAGCGAGATCCGCTCGCGCCAGGATCTGCAGATCACTTCCGGTCTGCCACCGGTGGCGCGCGAAGGGGATCACCTGCATGCCATGGTGACGCTGCGCAACAGCACTGCAGCGCCGATGGATGTCAACCTCACTGCGTCGGTCACCAATCTGTCTGCGCTGGCACCGCTTAGCGTGCACGTTGACGCCAATGGCAGCAGCGAGACCGGCTGGGATGTGGACGTGCCGTTCAACGTGCACGATCTGCAGTGGACGCTCGAGGCCAGGGCCAACGGCGTTGGCGATCGTCTGAAAGTCAGTGAGAAAATCGTCGAAGCCGTACCGGTACGGGTGCTGCAGGCAACCCTGCAGCAGCTCGATCACACGCTGACGGTGCCGATCGCAGCGCCGCTTGACGCCATCAAGGACGCCAATGGCGTGCCGCGCGGCGGTATCGAGATCGGTGCCCGGGCCAAGCTCTCTGACGGCATGCCGGGCGTCACCAACTGGTTCCTCAAATATCCCTGGATCTGTCTCGAGCAGCTGGCCTCTCGCTCGGTCGGACTGCGCGATGTGGCGACCTGGAAAGCCACCGCGCAGCTGATGCCGCTTTATCTCGATAGCGATGGACTGGCGGATTATTTTCCGCCACTGCCGGGCCAACCGGCGCAAGGCAGTCCGGTGCTCACCGCCTATCTGCTGTCGATCAGCGACGAGGCGGTGTCGCTCGGATATGACATGCAGATTCCCGATGCGACAAGGCAGCGCATGCAAGATGCGCTGGTTCATTTTGTCGATGGCCGCATCAAGCGCCAGGGCTGGGTGCCCGAGTTCATCCGCAACGGCGGTCTCGACGAACAGAAGCTGACTGCGCTTGAAGCCCTGTCGCGGGCTAACAAGGTGACGCCGCAATTGATCACATCGATGGACCTGGTGCCGAACCAGTGGCCGACCGGCGCCGTGATCGACTGGCTTTTGATCCTGCATCGCAGCGACAAGCTGCCAAAGCGCGCTGAGCGCATCGCCGAGGCCGAACAGATCCTGCGCTCGCGCCTCAACTTCCAGGGCACGCGAATGACCTTCTCGACCGAGAAGGACGACAACTGGTGGTGGTTCATGGCCAACGCAGATGTCAACAGCAACCGGCTGCTGTTGGCAGTGCTCGATGCCGACAGCTGGAAGGACGACATTCCGCGTCTTGTCAGCGGTGCGCTGCAGCGCCAGTTGGGCGGGCGCTGGTCGACCACCGTCGCCAACGTGTGGGGCTCGCTTGCCATCGAACGCTTCTCGAAGAAATTCGAGAAGGACCCGGTCACCGGCAAGACTACCGCAACGCTCGATGGGGTGGCAGCTGCCAAAGCGATCGACTGGCAGGCGACGCCATCGGGCGGCCTGATCGCGCTTGGCTGGCCCAAGCCTGGCGACAAACCCGCCGACGCATCGCTGGTGGTGACGCAGGCGGGCGGCGGCAAGCCCTGGGTCACGCTCACCAGCAAGGCAGCGATTCCCTTGACCGGGCCGCTAACGACTGGCTATCGCATCACCAAGAGCGTGACGCCGACCGAGGAGAAGGTCAAAGGCCAGGTCAGTCGCGGCGATGTCTGGAAGGTGCATCTCGATATCGAAGCGCAAGCGGATTCGACCTGGGTGGTGGTGAGCGATCCAATCCCAACCGGTGCCACGCTGCTGGGCAGCGGGCTCGGACGGGACTCTTCGATTGCGAGCAGCGAGACCCAGGAAAAGGGACGCGCCGATCTGGCCTACGAGGAACGCAGCTTCGAGGGCTACCGTGCCTACTATCGCTACGTGCCGAAGGGACCTTTTTCGATCGAGTACACGGTGCGGATCAACAACCCGGGTCGCTTCGGCATGCCTGCAACCCATGTGGAAGCGATGTATGCGCCCGAGATGTTCGGCGAGATCCCCAATGCCAGCGTCAATGTCAGCCCTTGAGGCCAAGCCGGTAATGCCTGCCCCCCTCATGCACCGTGAGCGGCTGAGGAGCTTGCTTGCCGCGCTGCTGGCCGGGATGGCGCTGGTCAGTGGCGGCCAGGCGTGGGGCGTGGCCTCGTTTAGCGATATCAGGATCAGTTATCGCAGTTCTGAAAGCATCCTCGCGGACCGGCATGGCGAGCAGATCGACATGCTGCGCACCGACAACAGTGCACGCAAGCTGCCATGGGTGGCGCTAGGCGATGTATCTGCGGCGCTGCGCGCTGCCCTGATTCTGAGCGAAGACAAGCGTTTTTATCAGCACTCGGGGGTTGACTGGAGCGCTGCCGCCTCGGCTGCGCTCGGCAATATCGGCTCGTCGCGTACCCGCGGTGCATCGACCCTCACCATGCAGCTGGCAGGGTTGATCGATCCTGAACTCGAAACCCGCTCGGGGCGCACCGTTCTGCAAAAGATCGATCAGGCAGCGACCGCGCTTGCCATCGAGCGACACTGGAGCAAGGACCAGATTCTCGAGGCCTATCTCAATCTGGTCGATTTTCGGGGCGAGACGGTTGGCATCGGTGCCTTGTCCTCGACGCTTTTCGAAAAATTGCCGAGCGGTCTTAACGCGCGTGAATCGGCGATTGCCGTGGCCTTGATCCGTTCCCCCAATGCTCCAGCCGAACGTGTCGCGCAGCGTGCCTGTGCGATCCTCAAGGAGCAGCAGCAAGGCGAGATGTGCCAGGGTCTGTCTGAATATACTGTGGGCCTGTTGGCCCGACGCGGCATGGCGCCGGACATTGCCGCTGAGAACATCGCGCCGCATCTGGCCCATCACCTGCTGCCCGGTCATCCTGGTGCAACAGTGCGTTCGACCCTCGATGCATCGCTGCAGCGCGTGGCCAACCAGGCGTTGCGTCAGCAAATGGCCGAGTTGCAGGGTCGCAACGTCGGCGATGGCGCAGTTCTGGTGCTCGACAACGCCACCGGGGAGGTACTCGCCTACGTGGCCTCAAGCGGCGACTATTCAAAGTCGTCCAACGTCGACAATATTCTCGCTCTGCGTCAGGCCGGCTCGACATTGAAGCCTTTCCTGTATGAGCTGGCAATCGAGAAGCGCCTTATGACGGCGGCGTCGCTGATCGAGGATTCACCGGTCGATCTGAAGACCCAGGCCGGGCTTTACATCCCGCAGGACTACGACCATAGCTTCAAGGGTCTGGTCAGTCTTCGTACTGCGCTCGCCTCTTCTCTCAACGTCCCGGCGGTCAGGACCATTGTGCTGGTCACGCCTAACGCTTTCCAGGAGCGCTTGAAAAATCTCGGATTTGCTCTCAAGCAGTCGGGCGACTACTACGGATTCAGTCTCGCGCTGGGCTCCGCCGAGGTCAATCTGCTGGCGCTCACCAATGCCTATCGAACACTCGCCAATCGCGGTACCTCGAGCGCACCGCGTTTCCTGCTCGGCGGCGCGGACCAAGCGGCGCGCAGCCAGGTGCTGGAGGCGGGGCCGAGTTTTATCATCGATGACATCCTGGCGGACCGCAGTGCCCGTTCCACCACCTTCGGACTTGGCAACATCCTTGAAACCCGCTACTGGTCGGCCGTCAAGACCGGCACCAGCAAGGACATGCGCGACAACTGGTGCGTTGGATTCTCCGAGCATTACACCGTCGGTGTCTGGATTGGCAATGACAACGGTCAGCCGATGTGGGATGTGTCAGGTGTCACCGGTGCCGCGCCGATCTGGCATAGCGTGATGGACTATCTGCATTCACGCGATCGGTATCAATCGGCCGAGCGCAGCAGTGCGCCTTCGGGCGTGGTGCAAAGCGACGTGACATTCAAACGCCAGATCGAGCCCGAGCGCAGCGAATTCTTCCTGGCAGGCACCGAGACCCGCGAGGTGCAGCCGGCACAGCACGCCAGTGCCGCAACTCGCATGATCGCAGCACCCACCGACGGCACCGTGTTGGCGCTCGATCCGGATATTCCGCCCAACGCACAGCGTCTGAAAATCCGATCGGCCACCGCGCCTGGCATCGCGATCCACTGGCGCCTCGATGGCAAGCCGTTGAGCGACCAGGCCGAGCTCGACTGGGCGTTGTGGCCCGGTCATCATCATCTCGAACTGCTCGATGCCAAGCGCCGGGTGATCGATCAGATCAACTTCGAGGTTCGCGGTGCCACGCTCAGGCGCCAGGCCTAGCACAGCCGCTAGATCGACTGATCAGCAGTGGGCGCCGGCGGGCTGCTGGCCTCGCTCTCGAGTGCCAGAGCGCGCGTTCGCGTTTGCCCATCCTGTGATCAGATCGCAGCCCGAGGCCACGAATTGAAACTGGCCGCACGCTACTGAGAACGCATAAGAAATCGGTACGGGGTTAGCTAGTCCATCGACCGAGGGACAAATTGTCCAGCTTCAAGTAGCTTTCGGCCAACAGCACCATTGGGAAGTCGACACGTGAAGCTACCATTGAACCCGCCATTGCAGCCACGATTGAAGCATCACACCAGCAGTCAATCGGCACTGGGCAGCCTTCTTGCCTTGATGCTTGCCTCTTGTGGTGGTGGTGGTGGGGGTGGCAGCGCGCCGTCTGCCAGCATCGGCACCGGCAGCCCGAGCAGCGCACCAGCACCCACTCCATCGCCTGCGCCGACGCCAGCTCCAAGCCCCGCTCCCGCACCATCTCCTGCATCGGCGCCGACCATCAATTCGGAAATCGGCAAACCGAATCGCATGCTGGTTGGCCTCGGCTCTGGCAACGACATCTCGACCATGACGTCTGAAGGGATCAGTCCAGACATCATCGATACCTACCTGGTTGCTGTTGGCCCCAGCGGCTGGCCGTACTACAACTCGCCTACCGGCAGCTACGTCCTCAATGTCATCAACGCTGATGCCGCGGTAGGCGCCGTTCCCCACCTCACGCTCTATCAGATGGCGACGAATGGCGACGGCAATATCGGCGACATCAACGATGCGACTTTCATGACCGCCTACTGGTCGCAAGTGAAGTTGATGTACACCGAGATCGCAGCGAGCGGAAAGCCGGTGCTTGTCAATCTCGAGCCTGATTTCTGGGGTTATGTGCAGTTGCAGGCGCCGAACGGCGATCCGACCATGCTGGCCGCACAAGTGACCATCCAGCCCGAATGCGCCAGTCTTCCAAATACGGCGGTCGGCATCGCGGGCTGCCTGCTCACGCTCGGGCGCACCTACGCACCCCAGGCCAAGATCGGCATCCCACCGTCTTTCTTCGGCGAAACCGGTACCAGTGTCGGCAATTTCATGAAAGCGCTCGGCGCGCAGAACGCCGACTTCATCGTCGCCCAGACGAGTGACCGGGATGCGGGATGCTTTGAGGCAGCGCTTGCGAGCGGAAGTCCATCGGAGTGCACCGGACGAGGTAACGGCCCCTTCTACTGGGACGAGAACAATGTGACGCTGCCCAATTTCACAGACAACCTTGCGGGCTACGCGACGGTTCGCACCATCCTCGGCAACAACCTGCCAATTCTCTATTGGCAAACGCCACTGGGCGTACCGTCATCGACACCCGGGGGCACCACCAATCACTATCGTGCGAATCAGGTGCATTACATGTTGACTCACGCGAGCCAGTACGTGAACGCCGGAGTGTTTGGCATCGTGTTCAGCGGTGGTGCATCGTCGCAGACCAACATCTCGACGGATGGCGGTCAGTTCAAGACCTTGTCGAGCGCCTATCTGGCCAATCCGGTCGCGTATCCCTGACGCACGAATGGTGGCTTCCGAGGCGGAGCGAGCATGAGGTTTCGCGCAGGCGAGAAACGAATGCTTTTTGGACTTTAATTTGCAAATGAACGTTTGTTCATCCTTGCAGCAAAACTTTTTGGTCAATGCAAATGTTGCGCCTTACATCCTCGCCCTGAAGGACGAGGTCGTTCGGCGCCGCCGGAAAAACGACATCGCGAGATTTGACATTAACGCGCAGGAAAATGTGCGCTAAATCCATCTTGTTGCGACGACTTTTTGTATATATACTAGATATATACACATGGAGGTTCTCATATGGCAGCGACGTCCAACTCGCTTTTACTTAAGTTCCGGAGCAAAGATACTCAATTCGGTGTCACACGTGAAACGGTAAAGGCATTGGCAAGTGAGCTTGATGTCAGTGAGACACTGGTAGTTCACATGGCGTTATCGAAGTTGGCAGAGGAGACCCTTCCGGCCTATGAGCCTGACGATGGTCCGCTCTCCGTCCGGCAGCTGGCACAGGTCCGCAAAGCCGCAAAGTTGGCGATGCCGAAGGGCAAGGTCTTGGTGCGCCAGAAGCTGTTCTGATGTCGACGAGTTGGAAGGCGCCGGCTCCAGGGGATTTGGTCTGGTGCCACTTTCCAGAAGCGATTGTTTCGGAACCTGGGCGAAAGCCACGTCCAGCGCTGGTGACATCTGTTGTGATCCGAGAGGATGGCGTGGTCGTCATAGTCGCGTATGGCACTTCACAACGTGTGAATCACCTGAAGGTCGGTGAGTTCGCAATCTGCAGGGCGAGGAATCCCGAGGCCTATGAATTAGCTGGTCTTTCCTTCGACACCAAGTTCGATTTCAAGCAGACAGCCGAGCTTCCGTGGACAGATCAATTTTTCAAGATTCCTCCTAGACCTCGCCATGGCCAGAATCCAAAGCTGGGTACATTGCATCCAACCTTGATGAGAGCAGCCAAGGCCGCGCACAGCGCAGCCGCCGACCGATAACTAAGCACGCAGTTGTAGAGTTTGCAAGGCGCTGCATTTCGAGGCTCTGCGGTAACTTCAAGTTAATCGGCAAGAGAGCAGCGCGGAGGTATTGCGTCACTTGGGAAACGCTGAATGATTTATCCTACGGCGCCGCAAGACCTCGTCGTTCAGGGCGAGGATGTTAGGCGCTACATTCTCGACGCATCTTCGTGGACCCGATGCGCTTCATCTTGCGATTGCACACAACCATCAAGTCGAGTTTGTTGCAACCCCTCGGTGAAGGCGCGGGACCGGCTCAAAATCTCGTCTGCATTTCAATCTTCGAGATCAGGAGTCCGCATGACTGCAACGCAAGTGAAAAGACTGCTGGTCGCAAAAGATTTGTGCAGTTTTTCCGAACCACGTTCAGAACTAATGAATCGTTTAGGAAAATTCGACGAGATTACTCTGGCCCTAGAGTCGAAATGAGTCCAAACGACCTCACACGCGTACTCTCCAGATACCTTGCGCTGGAACTGAGCGGGGAAGCCGTAGAAGATTGGGCCAATTTGGTCGAGTGCAGAGATGAGACCACTTTTCCGCTATCTGCCGGTGTCGATTTGCGAGAGATAATTCATGAGTTGGCGAATCCACTGCTGACCCGACCGCTCACTGGTGATACGGCGGCCGAGTTGGTCAAAGCGATCAGCGCGAAAAGATTTCTTGAGGAATCCGAGACTAATATCCGACTAGCATAGGTGAACCGCCTCTTCTGAACACGGCTTCAGCTTTAAACGGCATATGAAACGACAGGGTCGACACTCTAAGCATGGACAGCAAAGCAGTCTCCGCAGGGGTTCGAGGTCGCATCTGGCCGCTACTAAGAGCTCTGGGTTTCACGCGGTTCAGGACGCGGACTGCTTGGCGGGACACAGACGGTGGGATCGACGTCGTCTTGTGCGTTCTGGTCGACGTCGAGATCTTTGTCCTCGTGTTCCGTCGCTCAAATTCGTGACCCGCAATTCAGCGCAAGGGAACTTGTCGACAGCGGAACAGCTTACGTTGCATGCTACTGCGCCGCCCAATTTTCTGGACGGAGCCCATGAATGGCGGCGGATTTTCTCAGAAGCATGGGGCACATTCCTGCTCGTCATCGTGGCTGCGGGTGCCGGGGTGGTAGCAGCGCAGAGCGGCGGAGCGATCACGCTGAGCATGAGGGTCGTTGCACCGGGTATGATGGTTATGGCGATCATCTATTTCATGGGTGCCGTCGGGGGAGCCCATCTGAATCCTGCGGTCACACTGGCGTTTGCAGTTCGCCGCAATTTCCCATGGAATCGAGTGCCGGGTTATATCGCGGCGCAGTTCGTCGGCGGCATTGCCGCAGCGTTTTTTCTGCGGGCGATGTTTGGCATCGTCGGACTACTCGGCGCCACCACACCCGGGCTCGGTATCAGCGATCTCAAGGCGTTCCTCATGGAAGTGCTGTTAACGACCGGTCTGGTCAGCACCATTCTCGGTACTGCCTCGGGTGCACGAAACATCGGCTCCAACGGCGCCCTCGCTGTCGGCGGCTATATTGCCCTTGCTGGACTATGGTCGGCACCGATCAGCGGAGCCTCAATGAATCCCGTCCGGTCATTTGCCCCCGATCTGGTCCGTGGAGATATGAGCACAAGCTGGATATATATCGCGGGCCCGATTATCGGCGCCATGATTGCCGTGGGCTTTGAATGGATACTCAAGGGAAAGGCAACTGCCGCCGGCTCATCCGCAGCGCAAGGCAGTGTCGACTAATACCCGCGCCTTCCTGGACGATGTTCTAGCGAATGCCTGGGTGTCGCGAGAATCGGCGTTCCATTATCTCGTCACCGTACTCAATACACCAGTTTGTGCAACTAATCGCCGGTCTAGGCCGGGGTGGAAGTCAAGGGGTCAACAGCATCCCCGCCAGTGGGCCAATAACCAACCTAGGCCTGTCGACCACGCAGCGCCCGCAAACCATGGAATGTCCGCTTCCGCAGAGGCGCTCGGATTGATGGACAACGTAAGCGGACAATAAAAATTACGGTCCGAAGGGCGGCCTGACAGCAACTCGCGATTGCCGATTGGCAAGCTTTCACCTGTGCTGCATGGGCGTGGGCACGACTCCTGCGTCGATCAAGCATGCACCCTCACTCTTCGGCGAATGTCCGCGGGGACAGCAATCCGTAGCACCTACTCATGGAGACCAAATGGATAACGACAAGACAATTGCGACGCTCAATACCCTCACCGAAATTTCATACGATGGGCAAAAAGGCTTTGCAAATGCGGCCCAGCACGCCAAGCGCGCCGACCTCAAGACTTTGTTTGCTGAGTATGCAGCCGCTTGCGAGAGCGGGCTTAGGGAACTGTCAGAGCATGTACGTACGCTTGGTGGCACGCCCAAAGAAGGCGGCACGATTGGTGGCGCGTTTCGCCGAGGTTTGACCGACGTCCGGGTGGGCACCTCAAGTCACAGCGATCAGGCGATTCTGGAAGAGTGCGAGAAGGGCGAAGATGTGGCAAAAAAGGCCTATGCGGACGCATTGAAGGAAAACCTGCCGCCAGACATCCGTGCCCTCATCGAGAGTCAGAACGCGAACGTCATCGCGCATCACGACACGGTGCGTGATCTGCGCGACATGCGAGTCGCTAGCGTTTGATCCTAGGCGAGGGTACGAACGCCGTTTGCTTGCGGCCGATTGCCGGCGACTCGGAGCTGCGACCGGCCGTTCATTTCCGTTCATTCCGCCCAACAATCGACTGCGCGGGACCAGACGGGCATGGCGGCAAGGTAGCCGATGGTAGGGAAGGAAGCTCGCGTTTAAATGGTGACGCAAGCGGAAAACCGGATTTTTTTGGGCTGCACCGCGGCTCGCCTTGACGCTGCGGAAATCGGGACACTCTAGCGGGGACTGAGCGTGGCCGAAAGCTGCCTTTGCCCGCTACTCGCTAGACCGAGATCAATCAGGGTCTGGCGCATCGCGACATGAAGCGGTGTGGGTTGGAATTCCCCTATGCGGCGCGTCAGGCGGCTGCCATCCAGCGCGTGCGGCACGTGCCAGAGGTAGGACATTTCCGCGATCTCCTTCCACATCGGCACAAACGCACTGCCCAGCCGAAGGAGGCCCCAAGGCATCGTCCCGATCTTAAAACCTGCAGCGGGCCGTGCGCCCAAGGCTTGTGCTGCAGCATCGATCGCCTCTAGCAACTGTGCGCCCGTTAGCGTATGGCCGGCAAAATGAAAGCGCTCGAACCCCCGGATTTCGCCTTGCGCGACTGCGACGAAAGCCCGGGCAAAGTCGGGCAGATAGGCCCAGGCGTGCGCTACATCCAACTCCCCGGGATAGACCAGTTTTCCCTTGGCGAAGGACTTCGTCACCACCAGGTCCAGCCACGCGCCGCTGCCGACGCCAAAAAAATCACCCGCTCGGATCACGACGCTGCGCAAACCACTGCCCGCGCGAGCTGAAAGTTCACCTTCGATCTCGCAGCGAATCCGCCCTTTAGCACTCGTGGGGCGCTCTGCCGTGCTCTCGTCAAGCAAGGGCGGCATGCCAGCGCCAAAGTTATAGACATTGCCCGGGAACATGAATGCGGCATCGAGCCGCTGCGCCACATCCATGCCCAGGCGTGCGAGCGGTAACGCCTCGTGCCGCCATTTCGTATACGGCGGGTTGACTGCGAAGACCACGACCTTGGCACCCATGCTTGCGCTTGCGAGATCGTTTGTCGCGAGAAGCGGTGTCGATAGATGCACAACATCAGAAGGCAAAGGATTTCCGGGCTTTTGTCGCGCTTGCGCCAGTACGCGCCAGCCGGCCCTTGCAAAGGCGGCGACAGCCGCCTGGCCGAAGCGTCCGTTCGCGCCAAGTACCAGTACAGTCTTTTCCGGGTTATTCACGCTCACCTCACGTCCATCGAACATGGCTCAGTATGGACAGTCGGCATGCCATTTGGAATTGTCTAACTCGGCAACTCAGCTATACAATATTGCATGAGTGGCGAGTCGTTCGACTGGGCGCTGGTGCGCAGTTTTCTGGCTGTGATCGAAGCCGGAAGCCTGATGGGGGCCGCGCGTCGCATTGGCGCCCAACAACCCACCCTGTCAAGGCACATCGCAGAACTTGAAGCGCAACTTGGCGCACCGCTTTTTGAGCGCACGGGACGCGGTGTGACACCAACCGCAGCCGGATTGGCGATCGCCGATTCAGCACGCCAGATGAAAGCCGGCGCGGATGCACTGTCGCGCACACTCGCAGGCCAAAGCAATGCTGCGACCGGCACGGTACGCATCACGGCGAGCCAAATTGTCGCTGCGTGGTTGCTGCCCGACGTGCTCACCGCGCTTAGATACGCCGAGCCAGGAATCGAGGTCGAACTGGTTGCGTCCAATCAGATCTCGAACCTGCTCCAGCGCGAGGCCGATATTGCAGTGCGCATGGTGCGCCCGACGCAAGCCTCGCTGGTTGCGCGCAAGCTGGGCGATGTGGACATCGTGGCCGCGGCGCATCGGTCGTACTTGGCGCGTGCCGGCATCCCGCATACGCCGCAAGACCTGTTGCAGCATAGCTTGATCGGATATGACCGCGACGACGCCATCCTGCGTGGTTTTGGGGCGCGCGGTTTGCCAATCTCGAGAGCTCAATTCGTGTTGCGAACTGACGATCATATTGCCTACGGCCAACTGGTGGCTGCGGGTGCCGGTATCGGCTTCGTGCCGCGATACAACCTGCGCCACTGGCCGAAAGTTCAGCCTGTCCTTTCGCAACTGCGCATTCCACCCCTTCCGTGCTGGCTGGCGGTCCATCGCGAAATTCGCGCCAACAGACTCGTGCGCCGGGTTTATGACTTTCTCGCCGATGCGATTCCGCGCGAAATAGCGCGAACTGAAGCGCTGTGACCTGGCGTCGGGCTTGACACGTCTTCTGCGGGAATTTATGGCTTCCCGGCCAGCAGCTGAAATCGCCGGTTCCGAGATCCGAGCACGGCAAGGTGCCCGCGGGGCGTCGCCGGCACTGTCCTGACGCGCTTGGCGCTGTGCAAAATCGACTTCCAAAAATACCGGATTTTTTTGGAATTGCCCCTTGAAACCCGTCGTAGCGCTCGTATATCCGCGCCGAGCAGGTGGCCCAACTGCACGCTGCCTACTCTTTGCATCCACACATCGGAGGACCGAATGAGTTCACTCTATCTGGATTTCCCCATGCTGGGCGAAATCGATCAGTTGCAGCGGCGGGTCGAAGAGCTGTTCGGCGGAACAACGAGTTTGCGTGCTGAGCGGCGAGGCGCCTTCCCATCGATCAATATTGGATCGACCGCGAAATCTGTGGAGATTCTGGCGTTTGTTCCCGGCGTTGACCCCTCGTCTTTGGAGGTCACCACCGACAAGGGCGTGCTCGCCTTGTCAGGGGAGCGCAGCGCCATACCGGTACCTGAGGGTGGCAAGCGGTACGCCCAGGAACGCTTTGCCGGGAGCTTTCGACGGACGGTCGAGCTGCCGCAAAACGTCGACTCCTCCAAGGTGAGTGCACGCTACTTGAATGGTTGCCTGAGAATCAGTATCGCGAAAGAAGAGCCTTCGGCGCCAAAATCCATCTCTATTCAGCGCGGGGAATAGTCATGTCAGAGACCAAACAAAACGGAACCGGTCAAGCAAGCGACCACAGGAACTCGCAGCAAATGGGCTACCCTGTGCAACGCGCCGTGCAGCCACCGGTCGACATTGTCGAGGACGCATCGGGTATTACACTGTGGATGGACCTGCCTGGTGTTTCACCGGAGAAACTTGATCTGCAAGTGCATGACGCAAACTTGTTTATCAAGGCCGAAGCCGATGTGGTTGCGGCGGAAGATCTCAGACTGCATCATGCAGAGCTTCAAGTGCCAAGGTTTTCGAGAACGTTTGCCTTGAGCACCGATTTCGACACTGAAAAGATTCAAGCGAATCTGAAGGATGGCGTCCTGAAGCTATCCATTCCGCGTCACGAAAAGGCGCGCCCGCGCAGAATCGAAGTCCAGGCGGGCTGATGGTTGAATTCGGGCGGCGATCGACTCTGCCGCTCGCCTCCATGTCTTTTTAAGACGATGCTGGTTGCGTGGGGAGCGCCTTTCTCACGCAGGGGGATCAGTCAGGACGCAGGTGTTCTTCAAGGAAATCGGCCACCTTGTCGTTGACGGCCGGGATTTGCTGACGGTCAAATCCCGGCGGGTCTTTGAGGAGAGAGCCCTCAAGTCCGGTCGCAAAAACCGGCGCCGGGGAAAGCATTGCACCATGCCCCCCCGGGTGCAGGGTGGCGATCACGGTGCAGGTGTTGCATACGGCAAGCACTGCAAGGTCATGGTAGCGCGGAGCGAGCCACAGGTCGTCGCTGGAAACGACCATGCCAATGGGCACCGTCAGATGGCGAAAGGAGTCCATGTCAAAATCCGCTGCGAACGGCACCGCGGCAACCGCCACTGCAATGCGCGCATCGCGACTGTGTCGGGCGACATCGTCGGCGAAGCGATGCCGGATAACCCGCTCGGCAATCCACAGCTTGGCGTCGTCAAAGATATTGCCCTTGAGCGAAGCGTCAAGACCGACACAGGCGGCAAAGTCATCGCGAAGGTGGGTGGATACCTGGCAGTGCTCGGCAAAACGGGCCGGCGACCAGCTGCCGCCGGCAAGCTCAAGCGCCGTATGTCCACCGGCAGAAAGGCCAAATACACCGACCTTGTCGAGCCTTAAGGCGTCATGAAAACGTGCGTCTGCGCCCACGCGGTCAATGGCGCGACTGACTTCGCCAGGACGGCGCGTCCAGCTGTCGGGTCCGGGAGCGCTGGTGTCCTTGTAGTTATCACCGCGGTGTTCCGGCATGGCGACGACAAACCCGCGCTTAACCAGAGTCGTGGCCAAGTCGACACCGACCCAGGGTGAACCACCGGAGCCGTGGGACATGATGACCAGCCTGCCATTGCCTGCGAGCACCCGTCCTTCAGGGGCGAGTTCCAGATGAAACGGGCCATGCTGAATCTGAACGGCATCCGTGTCGCTTGGATAGAACACGGTGATCACTCCATCTTGCGCGGTTGCGGCAAGCTCGGTGATGCCGGTGGACGCGTAAGCCGGCAGAAGACATTGACCGAAGAGGGCGGCGCAGAGCACTGCGCGTGTTGTAATGCGAACAGTTTTGAGCGAAAACATGAAATCTCCGAATCCAGGGGCTATTGGCCCGACGCCCTGAACATATGATTCAAGCAGGCGTCTGTCTTGCCAAAACCTTCAATTGACGAATTCGGCCAGCTCTTTCTCGTTTTCGGTGCGATATTTTTCGCGAAACTCGGAGGGCGTGAGGCCCGTTGACGCTTTGAAAGACCGGTTGAAGGGGCCAATGGACTGAAAGCCGGCCTCAAGTGCGAGGGTTAAGATCGGTAAATGGAGCCGCCGACGGTCAATCAGCGCCTCCTTGACCTCAGCCAGCCGAAAGCTGTTGATGAACGCGTTGAAATTCCGGAACCCCAAGCCCCGGTTGATGGTTCGTCGAAGCCGGTAAGGGGGCATGGCCAGCGTTTGCGCCAGGTTCGCGACATCCACGTCGGGTTTTGCATAAAGGCGTTCGCTTCTGATTCGGGCGACAAGCCGAGCCGCGAGAAGCCTGTCTTCGAGGAGCGTTGCATCTTCTATCGGCGTGGCGGATGGCCCATCGTCATTGCTCGACGGCATCACCTCCGATGTCCCCTCACGTAAAGAGCCTTGGGCGTCAGCACTTGCATGCGCGCTCTTCGTGCTCTTCGTGCTCGTTCCCAGGAGCTCCGGGTTCTCTACAACCAGTGCGCGCACCGCTACGCCAGCCACAACCACGAGCAGCAGGGTGCTATCGGCTAACGCCAGCTCTGGAGACAGCCTCCCTTGCGCAGTCGACAAGCGCAAACCGAGTTGCACGAGTGAGTAAATCACGCCACCCGCAGTGATCAAAACGCGCAGGCTGCGGCGCTTTTCGACGAGATCAGACGCCCAATGAGCGCTCGCGGCAACGATCACAAGAACTGCACAAGCGAGCGGGGTCGCCCGCTGGATCAGCTCCAGCACACGATGCAGGGTGGCCAAGGCGTAGGGGGCGAGCACGCAATTGAGGCCACTGGCAAAAGCCACGGCGAGCCAGGCAACAAAGTCGCCTCGCCCGACAGTAAAGTCATCGTCAAACAGCGCCTTGGAAAATATCCAGAACAGCACGCCGTTGCCAACAGAAACTGCGACCAGTGGTGCCTGCCACAAGGCCGCGACGCCGAGTTCGACTTCCGGCGCCGAAGCAACAGTCTGGATGGCAAGTCCAAGCAGCAACAGGATTCCTATGCGGGCAGCTGCGTGGCCTTTCGCGCCACGAGCCAGGCCCACTGCCAGCAGCAGGAGCGAGGCGATGAGCGCTCCGCGCACTGCGGCGTCGAGCGCAAGCAGGACTGTTGTCATCGGTCTTTAGACGGAGGTAAGACGACCTGCGCGAGCGAAGAGATCGGATACAAGAAATACCGTATTTACCCGACTCGACGCAAGCGGCTGCCGGGGTCCTGGCCTGGCCCCGGCAGCCCATGTGGCATTCAGCTTTTGGGCTGGAAGGCAGGATCGCCCGTCTGCCACAGCGTAAACGCCCACTTGTCTGCAAGTTCCTGTTCGTACTGCGACAGGCTCGAGCCGATGCCGTGTCCTGCGTCATAGTCGATGCGCAGGAGCACCGGACGCTTGCTGCTGGTCGCGGCCTGCACCCGCGCTGCCATCTTCATCATGTGCCAGGAGGCCACGCGCGGATCGTTGGCGCCGGTCGTGAACACCACCGCCGGATAGGCAGTGCCGTCGTGCACGTGTGCATAGGCGCTCATGGCGTAAAGTCCATGAAAGCCGGCTTCGGTCGAAGTCGAACCGAATTCCGGCACGTTCGGTGGCCCGTTGGGCTCAAGCTCGGTGCGCAAGGTGTCGGACATGCCGACGTCATCGAGGATGACCGCAAACAGATCCGGCCGCATCGTCAAGGCGCCGCCCGCCGTGATGCCCCCCGCACTGCCGCCATTGCCGGCCAGCTTGCCAGGGCTCGTGTAGCCCTTGTCAACGAGGGACTGAGCGCAGGCGATGAAATCCAGCACCGTGTTGAGCTTGGTCAGCTTTTGGCCACCGCGGTGCCAGGCATCGCCATATTCGCCACCGCCACGCAGATGCGCAACCGCAACAATCCCGCCGTGTTCGAGCCATGCCTGGAATGCCGGGTCGAAGAAAGGGTCAAGCGAGATGCCGTAGCTGCCATAGCCAATCAGAATCGTCGGATGACTGCCATCGAGTGTCACGCCCTTGCGCGCCACGATCGAGAGTGGCACGCGCGTTCCGTCATAGCTGGTCGCAAAAGTCTCGGTGGCCTCGGCCGCGCTGACATCGACCTTGGAAGGAGGGATCAGACCCGTGTCCTCGATGCGGTCACTGCTGGCGTCATAGCGCATCTCGGCTGGCGCACGGACCCATCCCTGCATGCTGAACATCGCGCCGGTTACGGTGGGGTCGGTGGCGATACGGCCCACCGTGCCCGCAAAGGGAAGATTCAGCGGATGCACGTCTTTGCCGTCGAAGGAGACGCGCATCATCTTAAAGCCTGCACCGCTGCGCTGACTGACGTACAGCCCGTCACTTGCGCTTGCCATCTGCACCAACACACCTTCGCCCTCGGGCAAAACTACCTGGGCATGGGCGACATCCGGATGCGACAGCGGCGTCGACAGCAGGCGAAAGTGCGGGGCGTCCTTTTCCGAGAGGAAGTACAGCCGGTCGCCGTGAATGCGTACCGCGGTCACGCCGTCATCGACAGTCGCGAACTTTTTCCATGGCGTGCCCGGGCCATGGATCGCAGCGAGCGGGGCGATGTAGAAGGTCGCCGGATTGTCATCCATGTTGTGGTTCGCGACGGCAATCGCGTAACGCGAGCCGGGCGAAAGCAGCACGTAAGTGCCCTGGCCCTCCGGCACGTCAAGGCTCTTCGAGACGCCGCGGCCAAAGACGAGTTCGTCGCCCTCGCCGTCGAGCTTGCTGCCAAGCACGTGCAGGTAGGTACGGGCGTTGGACAGGGTTTCAGCCGGCGGCGTGTCGGGACCTGGCTTGTTATAGCGAAGATAGAAGAAGGAATGATTGTCATCGCGCCAGGAGACGATGCAGTCTTCGGTGCGATCAATGTTTTCCGACAGGGTCTCGCCCGTCTTCAGGTCCTTGACATGCAGCACACTTTTTTCCGAGCCGCCTTCAGACACGCCGTAGGCGACGTAGCGTCCGTCTGCGGACGGCGAATACCAGTCGAGCGAATAATGCGTGCCGGCCGCCTTGGCGAGCAAAGCGGGGTCAATCAGGACGTGTTCGTCTCCCGCCACACCGTCTCGATACGCCAGTTTTGGAATATCGGCGCCGGGCTCCTGGACCTGATAGAAAATCCGCTCGCCGCGTCTTTGATAGTCGAAGCGAATCAGGTCCTTGCCCAATAATTCATGGATGCGCTGCCCAAGCGCGTCGCGGCCCGGAATGCTGTCAAACACCTTGCGGCTGTAATCGGCCTGGGCCTTCATCCATCCCTTGACCTCGGGATCCTGGAGGTTTTCCATGTAGCGATAGTTATCCACGACCTTGGTGCCGAAATAATCGTCGGTCACCGGCCGAACCGGCGCGACCGGGGGGCCGTCGGCCGCGATCGCAACCTGGCTCAAGCTCAAGGCCGCCGCGATTGCGGCGAGCGTCATTCGGTGTGTCATTTGCAAGTTCTGTCTCCCCAGTTGGCAACGCGCTGAAGTGTAACCGCGAAGCGCGCCTTGGGACATTCGGCATGCGACAAAGCGCAGGATTAAAGGGATGAATTGCACCTCGCAGACGGCAGACGGCAGATGGCAGATGGCAGATGGCAGATGGCAGATGGCAGATGGCAGATGGCAGATGGCAGATGGCAGATGGCAGATGGCAGATGGCAGATGGCAGATGGCAGATGGCAGATAGAT
>CAJCIC010000031.1 GCA_903970185.1 Gammaproteobacteria bacterium | reverse complement strand
ACTCGGCGGGACCGACTTCGCGCTTCGAACGTCCGCGCAGCTTGGCCACGAGCGCCGCAGGCTTGCCGTTGAGCGGCAAAAACAGCGAGCCCGCGCGCGTTCGCGCGGGCCTTGGGCACAGGATGCCACGCTCGTTGAGGTGCTCCATCAGTTCGAGGTAGAAGGGCAGTTCCTCCTCGCCCAGGCGCTCAAACAGCGTCAGGACGAATTCCCCGGAAGAGGTCGTGACAAAAAAGTTGCTGTTCTCGATGCCCGACTCGATGCCTTCAAGGCGCAGCAGCGTGCCTGCGGAAAAATGACTGAGCCATGGGACGAGATCGTGGGTTGCGACCGGCGTGAAGACCGCCATGCGACTCTAGAACTCGAACAGGGTCCAGCGCGGCGGGTGGACACTGACGCCAGCCGGATCGCTCGCTGGCACGAACGCGCCGTTGCCGTCGGGGTCGACGAGCGTATAGGGCGGACCGATTTCGGGGGTCACACGAATGGCATAGAGCTTGCCGTGCACGCGATATTCTTCGACCTTGTTCTTGCCGTCCTGGCGGATGGTGATCGATGGATCGTTCGAGCGCGCCTGCGCTTCCGCCGCGCTCGTGATGCTGCCCGTAGGCGGGTCGGGCGGGCCGTCAGGTACAGGCTCGAGCCCTGGCGGGCGCGCGAGGTTCTGGTCAATCGGCGGCGCAGGCTGCTGCGCTAGCGCCGGCAGGCAAAGCGCGGTGGTTACAAGGGAGACGGCAAGCAGGCGAAGTTTCACGACAGATTCTCACTAGAGGTAGAGCAGTTGTTCGCGTTCCAAGGCGGTTGGAGAGACGTGACGCTGCTGGTAAAAGGCGAAAATGGAATCGATAACCGCTTCAGGGGTGTCGCAAAGCGTCATCAGGTCAAGGTCAGACGCGGCAATCAGCTGTCGGTTCACGAGCTGGTCTTGCATCCATTGTAGAAGACCGCTCCAGAACGCGGAGCCGTAAAGGATGATCGGCAGCTGTCGCGTCTTGCCGGTTTGCGTAAGCGTTAGCGCCTCGGTCAGCTCATCGAGCGTGCCAAAGCCGCCCGGCATGGCGACATAGGCTGCGGCATGTTTGACGAAGGCGACCTTGCGCGCGAAGAAATGGCGAAAGTGCAGGCTGACATCCTGGAAGCGGTTGTCGATCTGTTCATGCGGCAAATCGATGTTCAGTCCGACACTTGGACTCTTGCCGGCAAATGCGCCGCGGTTGGCCGCTTCCATGAGTCCCGGGCCGCCACCTGATATCACGGCAAATCCGGCATCGGAGAGCTGGCGCGCAACCGCTTCGGTGGCGCTATATTCGGACGTATTTCTTGCCAGTCGCGCACTGCCGAAGATGCTCACGGCCGGCCGGATCTGGGACAGGCGCTCCGAGGACTCGACGAACTCTGACATAATTCCAAGCACGTGCCACGACTCGCGGGCTGTCGCCAGTGTCGCGCGGTCGATCGAGTCCTGCCGGTGCAGCGCATTGCCCCAGGGCTTGTACTGGGCCTGATCCAGATCGCGCTGGCTGGGTATCGATTTTGGGTCGTTCATAAATGAAAACTCTACTGTTGGTGGATGGCTCGAGCTACCTCTATCGCGCCTTCCACGCGCTGCCGGATCTGCGCAATCGGGCGGGTGAGCCTACAGGTGCGATTTACGGCATCGTCGCGATGCTAAGGAAACTGCGCCAGGATTATCCCTCGGAGTATAGCGCTTGCGTCTTCGACGCTAAGGGCAAGACGTTTCGCGACGACTGGTATGCAGACTACAAGGCGACGCGCAAGAGCATGCCTGAGGATCTCGCGCGCCAGATCGAGCCGATCCACCGCATCGTCAGGGCGCTGGGCTGGCCCCTGATCGAAATCGAGGGCATCGAGGCTGACGATGTCATCGGAACCCTCGCGCTCAAGGCCTCGGGCCAGGGCATGCGCACGATCGTCTCGACCGGGGACAAGGACCTTGCACAACTTGTCACGAAAGACGTGACGCTCATCAACACGATGAGTAACGAGCTGCTTGACGAAGCCGGCGTTCTCGCCAAATTCGGCGTTGCGCCCAATCGCATCGTGGATTACCTGACGCTGGTGGGCGATACCGTTGACAACGTCCCGGGTGTGGCCAAGGTCGGACCGAAAACCGCGGTCAAGTGGCTCGAGCAATACGGCGATCTCGATGGCGTCATCGCCAACGCCGCGGCGATTGGCGGTGCGGTGGGCAAGAATCTGATGGATGCGCTCGGCTGGCTTCCAACGGCCAGGCGCCTCGTCACGGTGAAGACCGATTGCGATCTTGGCGAGCAGGTGAAATCGATTGCCGAGTCGCTGATCGACCGGCCCGAAGACGACGCGCAATTGCGCGAGTTGTACGAACACTACGGCTTTCGCAGCTGGCTCAAAAACGCAGGCGGCGAGCCGGCACCGTCTTCCGGCGCACGCCAGGGGCCGCCTTCTGCGCTGCTCGATTTCTCGGCGGGAGAAGCCAAGGCACCGGCGCGCGTTGAATACGAGACCATCGATACGACGGAAAAACTTGAAGAGTGGCTGGCGCGCCTGAAGTCGTCATCGCTTGCCGCCTTTGATACCGAGACGACCTCGCTTGATCCGATGAAGGCGCGCCTCGTCGGCATGTCATTTTGTGTCGAGCCTGGGGTTGCCGCCTACCTGCCGCTGATGCACCGCGGCATCGAGGGCGTCCTTGCCCATCAGGTGCCGATTGACACCGCGCTGGCGCTGCTCAAGCCCTGGCTTGAAGACGAGGCGGCGCAAAAGGTCGGTCAAAACCTGAAGTATGACGCGCACATCCTGGCCAACCACGGCATCGTGCTGCGCGGCATGGTGCACGACACGCTTCTGCAGTCCTACGTGCTCGAGTCGCATCGCAATCACGCCCTTGAGGATCTTGCCCGGCGCCACTTGAACCGCACGGTGGTGACCTACGAGTCGGTGTGCGGCAAGGGCGCCAATCAGTTGTGCTTCGATGAGGTCGCGATCGAGGCGGCGACTGGTTACGCGGCCGAGGACGCCGACCTGACGCTGCAGGTCCATCGCCTGCTCTGGCCGCATATCGAAGAGAACCGCGAGCTCGATTTCGTCTACCGCAAGATCGAGGTACCGACCGCGCGCGTCCTGTTCACGATCGAGCGCACCGGCGTCATGATCGATGCGGACCTTCTGAATGCGCAGAGCGCGGAGTTGGCCAAGAAACTGGCGGCGCTCGAAAGCGAAGCCGTGGACCTTGCCGGACAGCCCTTCAATCTCAACTCGCCCAAGCAGATCGGCGAAATCTTCTTTGACCGGCTGAAGCTGCCGGTGATCAAGAAAACCGCGAGCGGCTCGCCTTCGACTGACGAGGACGTCTTGCAAAAGCTCGCGGAAAACTATCCCTTGCCCAAGCTCCTGCTTGAATACCGCGCCTTGTCCAAGCTCAAGTCGACCTACACCGACAAGCTGCCGCGCATGATCCAGGCCACGAGCGGGCGGGTCCATACCAACTACGCGCAAGCCGTCGCCGTCACCGGCAGGCTGGCATCGAACGATCCCAACCTGCAGAATATTCCGATCCGCACAGCAGAGGGCCGGCGCGTGCGCGAGGCGTTCATCGCGGCGCCCGGTCATGCGCTGATTTCGGCGGATTATTCGCAGATCGAGTTGCGCATCATGGCGCACATCTCCGGTGACAAGAACCTGATCGATGCTTTCAACAAGGGTGAAGACGTGCACCGCCACACGGCGGCAGAAGTCTTCGGTGTTGCTCAGGACGAAGTCACGAGCGAGCAGCGCCGCTATGCCAAGGTAATCAACTTCGGACTGATCTATGGCATGAGCGCGTTCGGTCTGGCCGCCAATCTTGGCATCGAGCGCGATGCCGCCCGGCTGTACATCGATCGCTACTTCACGCGCTATCCGGGCGTGGCCAATTACATGCAGGAGACGCGCGTTCTGGCCAAGCAGCGCGGCTATGTCGAGACGGCATTCGGAAGGCGCCTTTGGTTACCCGAGATCAACAGTCCCAACGGTCCGAGACGGGCTGGCGCCGAGCGCGCTGCGATCAACGCGCCGATGCAAGGGACGGCCGCCGATCTCATCAAGCTGTCGATGATTGCCGTGCAGAACTGGCTTGACGACAGGCGCTCGCAAACACGCATGATCATGCAGGTTCATGACGAGCTGGTCCTCGAATCGCCAGAAGCCGAAATCGACGAGGTCAAGGCGATGCTGCCCCGTCTCATGGCAGGCGTTGCCGATCTTGCCGTGCCGCTGGTTGCTGAAGTTGGCGTTGGCGCCAACTGGGATCAAGCGCATTGAGCTAGACGAGGCCAAGCGCTCCAATCACTGCGCCCATGGCGATGAGCCAGATCGGGTTGATGCGGGTCATGGTCACGACGACGACCGTCAGCGCGGCCAAGATCAGGTGCCTCGCGCCCGCCTGCGCTGCACCGGCCAGCACCCATCCGCCGGCAGCGAGCAATCCGACCGAAACGGGCGCAAGGCCAATACGCACGGCGCGGCCAAAGCCTGCCCACGATGCAAAGCGGCCGCTGCCGTTCATGCTCATCAGCGCCAGGGTGAGCGCAGCCGGCGGGATGACGATGGCGCCGGTTGCAACCAGTGCCCCGGGCAGTCCTGCAACCCAGTAGCCAATCAGCGTGACGTAGAGCATGTTCGGCCCGGGCGCCGCCTGCGCGAGGGTGTAGGCCGCAGAAAACTGGACGCTCGTGATCCAGTGGTTGGCATCGACGACATAGCGATGGATATCGGGGGCGAGCATGACCACGCCACCGCCTACAGCCATCATCGAGATCAGCGCGAAGTGGCCGAGCATGCCCGTGAGCGCCGAGTCCTCGTCCTTCACGCCTTGCCCCACCAGGCGGTGGCCACTGCAAGAGGCGCAAGCGCCAGGACGACAAGGGCCAGCGGCCAGGTCATGAGGCCCACCGCGATGAAGGCCAGCAGGCACCAAAGCGCCATCAGGCCGGTCACGAAGGGGCGTCGGCCGGTATTGAAAAACACCGAGCGTCCCATCTTGACTGCGGTGGCGAAGATCAGTCCGGCAGCGACTGCCGACATGCCCTTTAGCGCTGCCTGGACCGTCTCTACGCCGCCAAAGCGCTCAAACAGCAGCCCGAGGAGCAGCACGATCACCATCGGCCCCAAGACCATGCCCAGAAGCGACGTGACAGCGCCAAGCCTGCCGCTCCTTCTTAGGCCGACCATGACGGCAAGGTTGCAGATGGTGGGCCCAGGCAGCACCTGCGCGACCCCCACCATGCTGGCAAATTCCGCGGGCTCGATCCATTTCAGCCGCTCGACCAGTGCACGATAGGCAAAGGGCATCACGCCACCGAATCCCGACAGGGACAAAGATGAAAACGCCATGAACATTTCGAGCGGCGTGCGCCGGGTCTGCTCGGGAGGTGAAAGCGGGGTGGGGCGGGACACGAAAGGGCGCTGCAAGTGGCAACAGTCGCAAAGAGTACTGCTTTTTCGAGGGCTTTAGAAACCCGGGGCGCGGCAGGGGCGGGCTCGTCGCTGAGCTAAACTTCTGCCTTGCGCGCACCGCTTGGGTTGCAGCAGATACGGTCGCAAGCGGCCTTTCATCAATTCCTTGAAAGTATCGACATGAGTATTCTTGAACAGGAGCTGGCAAGCCAGCATCCCCGCGTCGAAGTCAACCGCCGCGGCTTCATCGTGACTGCGCTTGCGACAGGTTTTGCCGCTGCAGTGCAGCCGGTGTCGGCGCAAACCATCACCACCGACAGCGATGGCCTGACTGCAGGCCCAATCTCCATTGCCGTGACAGACGGGGTCATGCCGGCATACCGCGCGCAGCCCGAGGGCAAGACTGACCTGCCAACCATTCTTGTCGTGCAGGAAATCTTCGGCGTGCACGAGCACATCAAGGATCTCTGTCGCAGGCTCGCCAAGCGCGGCTACCTTGCCATCGCCCCGGAACTGTATGCGCGCCAGGGTGACGCCGCCAAGGCGCCCTCCATTGCCGTTCTGGTCGAGACCATCGTCAGCAAGGTGCCGGATGCCCAGGTCATGAGCGATCTCGACGCCACGGCCAACTGGGCGCGCGCCAACCATGGCGACCCGGGCAAGCTCGCCATCACCGGATTTTGCTGGGGTGGCCGCATTGTCTGGCTCTACAGCGCCCACAATCCTGCCATCAAGGCCGGTGCCGCATGGTATGGGCCGCTCGTCACCAAGACGCCGCCGCTACAGCCGCTGGCCGCAGTCGATATCGCCGCGCAGCTCAAGGCCCCCGTGCTCGGTCAGTATGGCGGGCTCGACCAGGGCATCACCGCAGAGCATGTGGCCGCCATGAGAAGCGCACTTGCCGCAGCCCCGGCGCCTGCGAACGCCTCGACGATCATTGTCTATGCCGACGCCCAGCACGGCTTTAATGCCGATTATCGGCCAAGCTATAACAAGGCCGATGCTGAAATCGCCTGGCAGCGCATGCTCGACTGGTTCGCCAAGTACGGCGTCGCTTGAACGCCGCTTGAAGGCACTTGAGGCGGTCCCGCCCCTCCTGCTCGTGCTGGCGTCGACGCTCGCGGTTGCCACCGCCAGCGTCGCCCTTGCATCGCATCTGTCGTTTCGCGTTCTCGCACGCTTTCTCGATCGCATGGTGAGCTTCTCGATCGGTATCCTGCTCGCCACGGCGTTCCTGCATCTTCTGCCTGATGCCTTCGAATCGCAGCAGTCGATACGAGAGCTGCTGGCCACCATGCTGGCCGGCATCTTCGGGTTTTTCTTTCTGCAAAAGATCGCGCTCTATCGTCACAGCCACCATTTCGAGGGCGACGGCCACGTCCACGAAGGCGGCCATGACAGCCGCGAGGCTGGGCACGGCGGTGCGCTGGTCCTGATCGGCAGCGCGTTCCACAATTTTTCCGATGGCGTCGTCATGGCCGGCGCCTATCTCGCCGGCCCCTATGCCGGACTGGCCGCGACGCTTTCGATCATGACCCATGAAATCCCGCACAAGGTCGGCGACTTCATGGTGCTGATCAATGCCGGCATCGCCAAGCCGCGCGCCGTCATCTATGCAAGTGGTGCGAGCAGCTGCATCGTGCTTGGCGGCCTTGCGGGATTTTTTCTGCTGGCGCAACTTGCCAGTTGGATTCCGAGCGTGCTTGTCATCGCCGCGGCAAATTTCATTTATATCTCGCTGTCGGATCTCGTGCCGCGCATGCAAAAGGAGCGCAGCAAGAGCGATGCCGCCTGGCAAGGCGCGATGATTGCCCTGGGCGTTGCCGTCGTGGTGCTGCTGACGAACTTTGCCGACGTCTAGACTAGCCAGCCAGACCTCGCAGTGATTGAGGAAGAGGCGCCAGGTTGAGTTTTGAGCCAGTGCAAGTTGGAGACGACGTTTGGTCATTCGAACACCTTCGGTCGTATTCCTTTCCATACACCATCGAGACCGCTGGCAGCGCCGTCGAGCTGCAAATTGACATCGTCTTCTCGTGCCACTGCTTCAGCCGGAAGCCGGAGCTAGGCACGGCTTTGCCTGATGCACCATGGGTCTACAAGACCGCGACAGAGACAAGAATTCTCGACCGCGAGCGCTACGACGACTCGAGGAATATTCTTCCTGGGATGATGCATGAGTTGGTCACCAGACGAATTCTCTTCGCAGGAACAGAGAATTTCATGACCATTGAAACCATCAATTCACAGGGAAAGAATGGCTATTACCAAGTATTTTTTGTCGTCAGCCGCAAGGAAGGGGTCAAGCGACGACTCGAACTGAAGGTTCAATCGGCTTATTTTGTCGAAGACCTGCACAGGAGAGCGCAGCCAAAATCAATGCGCCCGGTGCGATTCAAGCTGATTGCAACCGCCGCGTACGAGAGAAGGAAGCTGAGGCCTGGAAGGTAGGCGTCTAGAAAAACACAACGGCCCGAAAGGGCCGTTGTCTTCGAGGGTCTCTGCCTGCCGTTTTCACGACATCCCTGATTAACCGCCACAAGCGTGAACCGTCAGAGCCGGTAGGACAGACACTTTTTCACTCGCCAAGGTGCCTGATGTGAATGTATAGCTGTCAGGCTTATACGTCAAGTATTTTCTAACAGTGTTAGAACAAGGTCGGGATCAGACCGAGTCGCCATAAAGGCTCTTAACAAGCTGATTATAAAGGCAAGTTTCTTCACTAATATTTGCTGATTGGGGAAAATGTCACGAGGGGCGGAACGCGGACAAGTTCGGGGTCGGATCCTGAGTAACGCCCAGTGTCACGAACTTGTGCGTCACGTCCTGAGCGCAACGAGCAGGCCTTGACGGTCTTGCGCGCGAGCGGGCACGAAGCCTGTCGCTTGCGTTTTATGCGCGCGCACCGCGAAGGCGCGAGCGCACGCTAACGGTGCCTAAAAAGCGACGCCTCGGCGCTCGCATCGGGCCCTTGCGGGCGTTTTCAAAGGCGGCGCACGGATTCTTTTTGGTAAACCGCGATTGGCACAGGCTTTGCATAAAACTGGCGCACCAACTTGTATACCAGATTGCCAAAAGGGGAAAAACATGGACCATGCGCGTAGCCAGTCGAACCGTCGCGATACATTGAAGCGCCTTGCGGCGCTTGGCCTTGTCAGCGCCTTTGGCCCGCTTGCAGGCGGACCCGCGCGGGCCGCATCAAAGCTCGTGATGGGGGTGATCTACGTCGGCCCGCGCGATGATTACGGCTACAACCAGGCGCAGGCCCAGGCAGCGGCCGCGATCAAGAAGAACTTTCCGAACGTCACTGTCATCGAGCAGGAAAAGGTGCCCGAGACGGCCGATGTGCAGCGTGTCATGGAATCGATGATCGAGCAGGATGGGGCGAGCCTGATTTTCGCGACATCGTTTGGCTACTTCGATCCGCACGTCTTGCGCATGGCCGAGAAATATCCGAACGTGCGCTTTGCCCATTGCGGCGGACTCTGGACCGCAGGCAAGCATCCGAAGAACGTCGGCAGCTACTTCGGCTACATCGACGAGTGCCAGTACCTGAACGGCGTCGTTGCCGGCTACACGTCAAAGACCAAGAAGCTCGGCTTCATTGCGGCCAAGCCGATCCCGCAGGTGCTGCGCAACATCAATTCATTCACGATGGGGGCAAGAAGCGTCGATCCGTCGATCACGACCCAGCTGATCGTCACTGGCGACTGGTCGCTGCCGGTGAAGGAGGCGGAAGCGACGAACACCCTCGTCGACCAGGGCGCTGACGTCCTCACCTGTCACGTCGACAGTCCCAAGGTGATCGTCGAGGGGGCGGAAAAGCGCGGCATTTATGTCTGCGGCTATCACGTCGACCAGTCGGCGCTCGCGCCCAAGGGCTACCTGACAGGCGCCGAATGGAACTGGATCACGCCCTACACCACCCACGTCAACGATGCGCTTGCCGGCAAGCCGCTGCAGAACATCCTGCGCGGGGGCTTGAAGGAGGGCTATGTCAAAACCTCGCCCTACGGCCGCGCCGTGGTTGCCGCAGCGAAAAGCAAGGCCGATTCGATCAAGGCGCAGATGGTGCAAGGCGACTTCGTGATCTTCCAGGGTCCGGTGAAGGACAACACCGGCAAGATCGTGATCGCGGCAGGCACGCAACAAAAGCAGACCGACATCGCACTCGAGCAAATGAATTACCTGGTCGAAGGCGTCGTCGGAAAGGTATAGGCGGTGGCCAACCCGGACGCGGCGCTGCGCTGGCAGGACCGCATCGAGGCGGTGCTGGTGCCGGCGTTCGCGCTCGTCGTGTCGCTGGTCATTTTCGGCGCCTTCATGGCCGTGCTCGGAAAGAATCCGCTCGACGTCTATCTCTTCATCTACAAGGGCGGCTTTGGCAGCAGCTTTGCCTTGCGCGATGCCCTCGCGCGCGCGGCGCCCTTGATTCTTTGTGCCCTGTGCGTGGCGCTACCGGCCAACGCCGGCCTGATGATCATCGGCGGCGAAGGTGCGCTGGTGCTGGGCGGGCTCGCAGCGGCGATGGCCGGCCATGGGCTCGTCTTGGCGCCGGCGCTGGTCGCGCAGGCGGCGATGCTCGCGATCGGCATGATCGTGGGCGGGGCCTGGATCATGCTGGCCGGCGCGCTGCGCCAGTGGCGCGGGGTCAACGAGACGATCTCGAGCCTGCTTCTGACCTACATTGCGCTGGCGCTCTTTAACCAGCTCGTCGAAGGCCTCTTGCGCGATCCCGAGAGCCTGAACAAACCTTCGACGCCGCCGGTCGGCGATGCCCACATGCTGCACGCCTTTGGCACGCTCGAACTGCACCCGGGACTTGCCTTTGGCATCATGTTTGCCCTCATCGCGTTCATCCTGATGCGCTACACCACGATCGGCTTTGCCTTGCGCGTGGTCGGCGGCAATCCGCGCGCAGCCCTGCTTGCCGGCCTGTCGACGACACCGCTCATCCTCTTTGCCTGTGGCATGGGGGGTGCTGCAGCCGGACTTGCCGGTGCCATCGAAGTGGCCGCGGTGCACGGCTCAGCCAACGCGTCGCTCAATGCCGGCTACGGCTATACCGGCATCCTGGTGTCGTTTCTTGCCCGCCACAACGCCCTCGCGATCGTGCCGGTCGCGGTACTGATGGGCGGCATCTCGGCGAGCGGCGGCATGCTGCAGCGACGCATGGACCTGCCCGATGCCACCGTCTTGGTGCTGCAAGGCGTGGTGTTTCTGGCCGTGCTCGCAAGCGAGAGCCTGTATGGCCGCTTCGGCAAGCTCTGGCGTGGCGTGCGTCGTGCGCCAAGCGTGGCTGTGAATGAGGCCACGGCATGAGCGCCCTGGGCTGGTGGGGCGTTCCGATCGCGATCTTGGGCGGCGTCTTGCGCGTGAGCACGCCGTTTCTGTTCGTGAGCCTGGGCGAGTGCCTGACGGAGCGCGCCGGGCGGATCAATCTGGGCAATGAAGGCGTGCTGGTGCTGGGCGCCATGGTCGCCTACGCGACGGCGTATCTGACGGGCAGCCCGTGGTTGGGGGTGCTGGTGGCCGCCTGCGCCGGCGCGCTGCTGGGCGGCATCCATGGCCTGATCTGTGCGCTCACGCGGGTGAATGACGTCGCCATGGGGATCGCGATTCTGCTGGCGGGGGATGGCGTCGCGTTTTTCTTCGGCAAGCCCTATGTACAGCCCAGCGCGCCGGGATTGCCGGGTATTCCGTTCGGCTTCTGGTCGGATATCTCGCAATTGCGCAGCGCGCTGACCATCAGCCCGCTCTTCATCCTGGGGGTGATCGCGGCCTTCGTGATGGCCTGGTTCTT
>CAJCIC010000030.1 GCA_903970185.1 Gammaproteobacteria bacterium | reverse complement strand
TGCCGGTCGCCTCGAAGATGACGATGTTCGACCTGCCCGCGCGCAAAAGCTCCAGGGCAGCGGTCAATCCCGCCGGTCCAGCACCAATGATGACGATCGGGTCACCGGACATGATCGCCCTTGGAGAACAACAGGGCGCGCCGCGCAGCGAAATTGAAAAGGAAGACGAACCCGGTGGCAAGCACCTTGGCGACGACGGCGTGCGCATGGGCGAAATCGATTGCGATCCAGATCACGGCCTCGTTCACGCACAGACCCAGGATACCGATCGCGGCGTAGGCGATGAATTCGAGCGAGCGGCGCTTGAGCCGATGTTCGCGAAAAACGTAGCGCGTGGCCAAGGCGTAGTTGACAACGAGACCGGCAACAAAGCCGGCAGGAGCGGCCACGAGCGGCTCAAGCCCTGCGCTGACAAGTCCGAAGTAAATGCAGAAATCGACGACGAACGCGAGTCCGCCAACCACCAGGTATCCACAGAAATCGTGGAACCACTTCAGCTTTTGCGAATTCTCCACATTCGATTCGACGAGAAAGGCTGGATCAGCCATGCGATGGCGAGACAGGATGGACTTCGTTGGCCTCTGGGGGCAAGCGCTTCACGACCGAGGCACAGCTGTAGACGCCCCACTCCTGGTGCCCCGTGCGCACGCCGGGAATGATCCAGCGGAAATCGGGTGCAAGATTCGATACCGGATAGTCGGTGATGACAAATCCGGGGCCGCCTGCTCCTGGCAGGCACATGTCGCGCATGACGGTGGCGTCCAGCGTGCACGAGTCGAGCATGCCATTGACTTCCTTGCAGGAAGCGATCTCGCTTTGGAACTGCTCTGCAACCTTGCTGTGCTCGATGAATTCCATTGCGGTGTCGCGATTGAAGACCAGACCGGCCGATTGATTGCGCGACAGGTACGAGGGGCGCCGCAAAATGAACCAGGGCAGGCGCAAATCGTCGCTCCAGAGCACCGATGCGGTTGGCGGAATCAGCTTGTCAAGGGCTGGTGGCTCACTCATCGCCGCTTCGAGGTACATCTCGAACGGTATGCGGTGATCCCATACCGACATCGCCCCGATCAACATCATCATCGCAAATGCCAGGCCGATGCGCGGCCATGCCCAGGCCACGGCAATCAGGCCAAGCAGGCTGAGGATGGCAACGAATACCGAATCAAATTCGCGGTGGGCATAGTACTTGAGGCCGAAATCGCCTGCCTGACGAATATCAAACGCCACCTGATCGAAATGATTGAACGTGCCGGCCAGCATCACGAATACGCCGGCAGCGATGATCATCCAGCGAAAGGATGCCGTGGCTTTCGGTATGCGCCTGCTCAAGGCAAGGCAGGCCAGCCCGCCCAGGACCGCCGGTATGACGCTTTGGCTACGGGGAAACTCCATGGCAATCAGGATGAACAGTGCCCCAAGCAGCGTGAGCAGCCCGTCCCTGCGCTTTTTCCAGATCAGCAAGGGAAAAAGGCCCAATGCGAGGAGATGACCCATGTCCTCGGCGCGCCACAGCTGTGCCTCGGTAAACAGCTGCCAGCGAAGTATGCTTCCCGTCCAGCACGACACGAAAAAACATCCCGTTACGGTCAGGGCCACGAGTGCGATGAATTGTGCCGCACGGCCCTCGAGTTCGCGCGCAACGAGCACCAGCGTGCCGACATCGAAAATCAGGATCGAGAAACCCTCGAAATCCCAGCCGGTCGTCGACACCTGGCGCGTGTGCTCGAAAATCTCATCCCACCAGATATCGTCGTAGCGCGTGAAGAACAATTCAGGTCGCACGGCCGCGAAGGCGATGACCAGAACGCAAAGCCCAGCCAGGCCGATCAGCATCCCCTTTCGCCACGCCGGATGATCCATGTAGGCGAGCGCTGCAACGAGAATCACGATTGGCGCTGCAAGGAGCGGATGCATCGCCGCGCAGCCGGCGAGGAGAACGATGGCAAGGCGCAGCCGGTGCGTAAGCGCCGCCCAGACAGTCCATATCAGCACCGGCTCGGCAAACATGCGTGCGGTCGTAAAAGGCTCGCCGATGCTGAAGATCTCGAACGGCCCGTAGTAGGGATGCAGTCCGCACATGACCAGCCCTAAGGCCGCAAGCGGCAAGGGCGCGAACTCGAGCAATAGAAAAATCACCCCGGAGACGAAGACCACCTGCATCACGGCGACCGAAGTGATCGAGGCCAACGACCAACCGAAGATGCGTACAAGTACGGAATAGATCGACGAGAAGATCGAATACTGGTCCTGCGAGCCATGCGAGAAGAAGATGTCGCTGCGCAGGTTTTCCTGGCCAAGGTGCAGCATCGTCTGTCCGGTGTAGAACATGCCATCGTGGCGGATGCCGTCGTAGGGCCTGCAGATCATCCAGTAGGCGATCGATGCGATCAATAGAGCAAGGGATGCTTGCGGCTTGAAATGCTCGAACTCTTCAAGCCACACCGGCAGATTCAGCCAGCCGCGCATCTTGATGCGCGCGTAGGCGCCTTGCCCCGCGCGAAGAAGTGAATTTCCGGCCATGAAGGAAAATGCCTCTGGATATGGGATCTTGGGCGAAGCACGCTCGAGGACAAAGCAGCGCCCGTACAATAGCGCAGTCTAAGGCCGGGGGATGCGGTGGCCGCGCTTCTTAGACCCGTAAAAAAACAAATGGCGCCGAAGCGCCATTTGGTCCAGCAAAACGGATGCTCAGATGCGGCATTCCGTCGGCACGTAACGGTCATTCGTAGAAGATGAAACCGCGCACTTCCAGACCACCGGGCCGGCAGGCACGGTATTGACCTGAAGCACGTTGCCAGTGAGGCTGCTGTCATACGGCGTCAGCGAGAAAGCCACCGACTTGGCGTTGGCATTCATCAAGACGGAGATGACGCCGGCCGTCGTGATCGACACCGAGCTGACGTTCTTCATGACGCTAACGCCTGAGAAACCGATCGACAGGTCGCTCGAACCGTTATCTGCGTTTTCTGCAACAAGCGTCTTGTAGGACGAGGCGATCGACAAACCTTCAGTCACTCGCGCACGAACGGTGTAATCCTGATAAGCCGGAATTGCGATGGCGGCAAGAATGCCGATAATCGCAACCACGATCATCAGTTCGATCAGGGTAAAACCCTTTTGAAACTTCGTCATTTTAATCTCCATGAAAAGTGAGAGGGCGCTCTCGGCAGTCAATCACGCAAAGTCTATGCCATTCGAAGTTCAGCCCATTCCAAGCGAGGAATCGGCCACGCTCGGGTCACGAGTCCGGGAGCATACCTAAATTTGAGCCGTGTCGCGACAAATTTTGTCAGTCGACGACAGATTGCGTCAGCATGCCTCGCGCCGCGCAACACGCACGATCGCTCGCGATTGATCGCACGCGCAGTTGCCGACGCTTCGCGCAGGAGAGCCGTGATGCTTGCGGCTCGATGACAGAATTGCACTTCCTCCACTCGGAAAAAGCGATCAGCTAGGTGAAACACCGAGACCCGATCAATCCAATTTCCCGGTCAGTAAATGCGGACTTTATGAGTAGTTACGCATAATCATTGACATCTGTTTTCAATTTGGCACGGATGTCGCATTGGAGAAGCCATTCGACTCGCAAAGCGCCATCACCATGAATAAACTCAGCCGTGGATTCACGTTGATCGAACTGATGATCGTGGTTGCGATCATCGGGATTCTCGCGGCGATCGCGATCCCTGCGTATCAGGACTACACCGTTCGTGCGCGAGTGACAGAAGGCCTGGCCGAAGCCTCGCGCTACAAGGTTCTGGTCTCGGATAACGCGATTACAGGGGCCAGCACGCTGAACCAGACCTTTACGGGTCTGAGCGTGACCAAAAACGTTTCGAACCTGACCATCGATCCCACGACCGGGATCATTGCCGTCACCATGAATGCCAACGCCAAGAGCGTTCAGTTTTCTCTGACGCCCATCGATCAGGGCACGGGCGGCCCGCCAAGCGTAAATACGCCGCCAACCGGAGCGATCGTCTGGACCTGCCAGGTCAGCGTATCGACCAACGACCGCTACGTGCCGAACGAGTGTCGCATCTGAAGTCAGGGCTTCTTGACGGCGCTGCGTCTACTTGATGCAAACGGCCCGTACCTGCTTCATGTCGAGATGGCCTGAGAGCACCTTCTCCATGCCATCCATTTTCAGGGTACGCATGCCCTCGCCGATGGCAGTCGTGAACATGTCGGCAACGCGCGCATGCTCTTGAATCTGCTTTTTGATTGGATCGGTTCCGATCAGAAGCTCATGCAGACCCATCCGTCCCTTGTAGCCTGAACCGTTGCACTTTTCGCAGCCTTTGGCGCGATGCATCGTGAGCTTGCCGTTGACACCGAAATCGGTGAGCCAGGTTTCATACAGCTTCTTGGCTTCCCCCTGGGGGTCCTTGCGCCATTCCTCGGTGTTCTTCAGCTCGTCCGCGTATTCGGTGAGGAACGCCTTGATTTCTGCCTGGTTCGGCGTATAGGCCTCCTTGCACACACAAAGCTTCTTCGCCAGACGCTGGGCCAAAATGCCCAGGAGCGCGTCGGCAAAATTGAACGGATCCATGCCCATGTCCAGGAGGCGCACGATCGATTCCGGCGCGCTGTTGGTGTGCAAGGTGGCAAACACCAGATGGCCTGTGAGCGATGCTTCAATGCCGGTGGCGACGGTTTCCTTGTCGCGCATTTCGCCAACCATGATGATGTCCGGATCAGCCCGAAGGAACGACTTCATGACAGTCGCGAAGTCGAGGCCGGCCTTGCGATTGACCTGGACCTGACGCAAGCCTTTCTGGGTGATTTCAACCGGATCTTCGGCTGTCCAGATCTTGGTCTCTGGCGTATTCAAAAAGCTCAGCACCGAATGCAGCGTGGTCGTCTTTCCGGAGCCTGTCGGGCCGCAAACAAAAAACAGGCCATAGGGCTTGGAGACGACGTTCTTCAGACGCTCAAGGTTATGTGGCGAGAGTGCCAGCTTGTCGACTGGAATCGGCTCGCCGGCTGCGAGAATCCGCATGACCACGTCCTCGACGCCACCGGCTGAGGGAATGGTTGCCACGCGCAATTCGATATCGAGCGGCCCGAAGCGCTTGAACTTGATCTTGCCGTCCTGGGGTTTGCGCTTTTCGGAAATATCCAGGTCGCACATGATTTTCAGCCGGGCGACAAGCGGCGCCCGGTAGCTGGCTGGTACCTCGATGTAAGGCGAGAGCGTACCGTCCTTGCGAAACCGGATCTCGGTCTTGCCCTTGCCAGGGTAAGGTTCGATATGGATGTCCGAGGCGCCTTGCTGATAGGCATCGAGGATGATCTTGTTGACGAACTTGACCAGTTCGTTGTCAGAAGCAGCCGAGGCCTCGTCACCGGCGACCTCTGCGTACTCGGTATCGCCGTCTTCGAGATCCGACAGGAGGCTGTTGATCGAGCCGCTCGCGAAGTCCTCGCCAAACAGCTGGTCCATCGTCTGGCGAAATTCGTCCCGGGTGGTGACGCGGTATTCGATCTTGCCGGTGCGCGCAAAAATGTTGTTGACGACCCGGGACGAGCGGATGCGCTCGGGATCAAGCGCAAGCACGACAATGCCCGAGGGACCATCTTCGACCGGCATCCACTCTGCCGATTCGACGTAGTCACGCTTGATCGACTTCAGAAGATCGAGCGGTTTCAGGCGATCGATCTTGAACGGCTCGTAGGCGACCCCGAAGAACTTGGCCAGGGCGTGGCCAATCGCCTCGCGCTTGACCTGGAACTCCTGCAACAGCACGGTTTCGATGTCAACCGCCTTGCGACGCGCGGAATTGGCAGCAAGCCTGAATTCCTCGCCCGAAAGCACTGCGTCGGAAACCAGGCTGTCGTATTTGGTCCGCAACTGCGGACCCATCGACTTGGCCTTGGTCTCGAGGTCCTCCTCTTTCTTGCGGTTGCGCATCGCAATCGCAAGCGTCTTGCAAAGCTCCTCGATGCCGTCGACTTCGACATCCCCAAAGGGCTGGCCCGATTTGTTGTTGATGATCTGCACAACGCCGATCAAGTCGGGCGTCGCCCCTTCAATCTTGGGCTCCTCGAGAATCGGCGCGACGAGCATTTGCTTGGTGCGGTAACCCGTGCGCTTGTCGACTTCCTGCAGGAAATGCAGGTCGGGGTGATAGACCTTGAGCTGCTCTTCGACGTAGACGTCGGCGACATTGACAACCCGTCGTGCCTGCGCGACGTAGCCTGCGATGCTGGTCGGCGAAATCGATAGCTTCAGGTCGCGAAACGAATTCAGGCCGGTCTTGACCTTGGAGACGATCGACTGACCATCCTCGCTGACGACGTAGATCGTCAGGCGGTCACTGTTGAAGACGCGGCAAATGTCCGCGCTGACTTCAAGGATGATTTCGTCGACGTTTTGCGTTGCATGGATGCGATTGGCGACGTGCTGCAGGTTCTTCGAGAACAGCAGCTTGAGATTGAGTTCGCGCGCCGCCCCGCCACCTTGGGCACCGGGCTTGCCGCCCGAAACGGGATCGCCTACGACTGCTGCGTTCATGCCAAATTCCTGATTGAGCCGGAATGCACCCTACTCGCGCGCCCGGAAAAACTACTTGTCAGCGCTATTTTGCGCGCCCCAAAGACCTCCCGCCAAGACGTTGGCAGAAAATCCCCGCTGCGCCAGCAAAAACGCAGCGGCGGCACTTCTGCGACCGCTCTGGCAATAGGCGATGTACTGATTCTTGCGGTCAAGGACGCTAAGCGCATGGCGCAATTCGCTAAGCGGGATGTTGATCGCTCCGGGTATTTTGTCATGCTGATACTCGGATGGAAAGCGTACATCCAGCCATTGTGCACCCGCGGCAACACGGCGGCGCGCCTCCTCAAGCGTCAACTCGTTTAAGAGCGGCTCGCGCAAAAGCGCGTCAAAGTGGTGTTTTGCAAGGCGCAACAGCCGCCCGTCGGTCTTCATCGTCACCGTTGCATTGCGCCTGCCATGGGAAATCAGCGCTTCCTCGCCAAAGGCATCCCCTGCTTTCAGGTCTGCCAGCGGCATTTCCACGCCCCCCACGAGCCGGGTCACGCGCGCCCGGCCATTCTCGATGACATAGTAGAAATCACCAGCATCGCCTTCCCGCAGAATCACCTCGCCGCGCTTGACCGGAAGCGAATCGAATTGTTTCAGAAGTTCTGCAATGTGCGCAGGAGGAAGGCTTGCAAACACGCCCGCGGTCAGCGTGTCGACGCTAAATACCGCGGGCAGCTCCGTCCACGTCGCCATGTTCCAGGGGCGCTCGGCGGTCGGGGCCTCCCCGGCCACGCCATTTGAGAGCGGCGTGATTGCAGCGATCTGGTCCCAGGTGACCATAATATCGAGCAGGTCGTCGTCGATGCGCAACAGCTCGGTTGGCCCAAGCGCCCGCGCCGAACGCAATACCCTGCCCTTGGCGACAGGCCGACTGCTCTGCTCGGTGTCAAATAGCACCGTGTCCCGTTGTCCGTCGTCATAGGTCAACTCGACCCCACCTGCAACGACATAGACCGACTGGTCGCTTGGGCTGCGCAGCCTGAACGGGTCGGAGTCGCCCTCGACCGCCTCGATAAAGCAAAAACTCGCAAGTTCGGTCAGCCGCTCTGGGGGCAGGCTGTTAATCGGCGACAGGCGCCGTAACAATTCGGGCGTAGGGCTTTTCATCGTCAGAGTTCGAACACCTGACCATTTTGGAGCATGCGGGGCCTGAATTCACCTGCATCTTCCTCGATTTCTTGCATCGTCAATTCGATCTCGCCAGGCTTCAGATGGGTAATGAAAATCTCGGCATCGCGCTCGAGCTTGACCAGCTCCTCGGCAAGCATCTGCGGACACAGGTGCTTCGAGGCCCGGGCCAATCCTTCCTCGCGGTTGCAAAAGGCCGTCTCGATGATCAGAAAGCGCAGGTCGCGCATGCGATTGACAATCGGCCACAAGGCGTCATTGTTGGTGGTATCGCCGGTAAAGACGAGGGTCGCGCCGGCTTCACCGCTGACTGCATAGCCAATCGCCGGAACGGTGTGATTGGCGGGCAGCGCCATGAAGCGGCGGCGCTTGACGCTGACGGTTTCACCCTGCTGGATCGGCGCATAGGCCAAAAACGGGTGCTCGGGGTCGGGGATGACGGTGAAATCAGGCCAGACTTTCCAGTTGAAGATGTGTTCGCGCAGAACCTCGATGGTCTCGGGCAAGGCGTGCACAATCACGGGCTTGCTGCGCATCGCGCCGACGGTGTCGACCAGAAACGGGATCGAGGCGGTGTGGTCGAGGTGGCTGTGCGTAAGAAAGATATGGTCGATCTGCGACAGCTCGGCAAGCGTCAGATCGCCAACCCCCGTTCCGGCGTCGATCAGGACGTCGTGGTCGACGAGCATCGCGGTGGTCCGCATGTGACGTCCACCAATGCCTCCGCTGCATCCGAGAATTCTGACTTTCATATGTCCGATTGCCGCCGTTATTTCTCGGAAAACTTGTGGACGCCATCCCAGTCCGGATCGGGCGGGCTGTGGCGAAACTCGCTTACACGCTCTGCGTACAGCTGGTAGAGCACCGTATCCGGGTGTGCGCGCTGCAAATTCAGCAATTGCAACTCAGCCTGGTCCCATTGCTGCATACGATACGCCTTGAGCGTCGCATGCCAAAGCTTAAGTTCATCGTTTTTGTCTTTCGTCACATTGATTTCAAGCCCGATCGGCTCATAGATCACGACTGCTTCGTCCTTCCCCTTGACCTGGACCTTGTCGATTTCCCGAAAGACGATGCCGGTGACGGCTTTGCGCGTGGCCTCCGAGACAAGAATGCCCACGCCATAGAACTTGGTCCGGGCCTCAAGCCGGGCGCCCAGGTTCACCGGATCGCCCATGACGGTATAGGCTTTGCGGATTTTGGAGCCCATATCGCCCACGCTCATGATGCCGGTTGAAACGCCAATGCCGATTTTCATGTCCGGCCACTTGCGCTCTTCAAAGGTGACGTTCAGGCGCAGGACCTCGGCCTGCATGGCAAGCGCCGTTTCAACTGCGAGTTGCGCGTGACTTTTGTCCGGAATCGGCGCGCCCCAGAAGGCCATGATGGCGTCACCGATGTACTTGTCGAGCGTACCGCGATGGTTCTGGATGATCAGCGACATGGCCGTCAGGTAGTCATTGATGTAGGTCGCCAGATCTTTAGGCTCGAGGGATTCTGAAATCGTCGTGAATCCGCGCACGTCGGAGAACATCACGGTCAATTCTTCGCTCTTGCCCTCCATCGAATAGGCGCGCGGATCGCGCGACATTTCCTCGACCAGCTTGGGCGGCACGTACGAGCCAAAAAGACCCTCGAGTTCGCGCTTGGTCTTGGATTCAACGAAGAAGCCGTAGACCATGTTGATGACGAAGATGAAAAGCACGACCAAAAGCGACGACGCGAGCGGCAACAACAGATTGCCGTTGACGAAAAACGCGAAGTTCATGGCGATCACCGCCGCGCCCACGAGGATCGTCATCAGCACCGCGCGCAGCGGCGGCAACAACGGCAAGACGATGCTCAACAACAAGCCGATGATGAGCAACGTGACGATCTCGGCTCCGCGGCTGTAGTCGGGCGCCTCCTTGATCTTGCCGTTCAAAATCCCCGAGATCATGTTGGCGTGGACCTCGACCCCCGGGAAGTTCGGCGAGACGGGCGTTGAGCGCATGTCAAGAAGCCCGAGCGATGTCGTGCCAACGAGCACGATCTTGTCAGTCAGTTCACCGGGCTTTAGGCGGTCATAGAGCACGTCGGCAATCGACACGTAGCGGTACGAGCCGCCATCGACGCCGCCAGGTCCGCGAAACGGGATCAGGCTCGCCACCTCGCGGTCGACCGGTATTCTGACCAGCCGGCCGCGGAAGGCCAGATCGAGGTACTCAAGGCCGCTGTAGCTCTTGGGCACCCAGCTTTGCTCATCGGACGGGTATTCCGGACGGACCGGTGGCGAGCCGAGCAGTCCGCGCACCATGGCAAGCGACAGCGATTCGTAATACTGACCGTTCTCCTCTTCCAGCATGGGCACCCGCCTGACCTCGCCATCGGGGTCGATCTGCGGGTTGAAGTGACCCGCCGAGAGGGCCGCGGCCTGCAAGTCGGGAAGGTTGCCGCCGTAGCCGGTCCAGTGCAGAAAGCGCACCGGGTGGCCATTGAAGGTGCCCGCAGGCAGCACTGGCGGCGGCAGCACGCCCACGTGCTGCGAAGCTTCATTGGTCAGGCCATAGCTCAGGATGACGGGGTGGTCCTTGATGGCGTTGACGAACTCCTTGTCGTAGTCCAAGGACGGCCCCACCTGCTGCAGCGCCGCGATGTATTTGGGGTCGTCCTTGAGCGGGCCGCGCCCGAGATTTTGCAAGACGTCAAGGCCTGAACTCGTGTCCTTCTCGGCAAAGACGACGTCAAAGCCGACAATCGCAACCTTTTGCACGTTAAAGAGCTTGTCAACGATGGTGGCGAGCTTGTCGCGACCCCACGGCCAGTGGCCGACCTCGGCCAGGCTCTTTTCATCGATATCGAGGATCACAA
Organism: Gammaproteobacteria bacterium; assembly: GCA_903970185.1. Taxonomy (GTDB): domain Bacteria; phylum Pseudomonadota; class Gammaproteobacteria; order Burkholderiales; family Burkholderiaceae_D; genus CAJCIC01. Next base: position 14,868 of record CAJCIC010000030.1, on the reverse strand, counting down.
CCGAAGGATCGAGCGTGCGCGGCATGCTGCTTAAGAGCCGCAAATCGTAGAGGGCGTATTCGAGCCGGTCGACAAAGGCGATCGTATAGAAGCCCGCTGCGTGGCCGAGAAAAAGAAGCAGCACCGCCAGGCCAAGAAGGATGCGCGGGAGGTTGCGTTTCAAGGGCGCTAGCAGGCGATTGTGCGTCGAGCGCGGGGGCTCGCGCGCACGAAATGCAGGGGTCGGTCAGAACTCACTTGAAGAAGAATTCCATCTTCGTTCCGGACAACTCGACGATGTCGTGGTTATTCAGAGGATGTGCGTCAAGCGACAGGTTCTTGCCATTGACCACCGGGAAAGTCGTGCCCTCGACGTGGGTGATGAAATAGCCCTGCGGCCTGCGCGTGATCACGGCCACCTGCACTCCGGGGCGACCCAGCGTGGTCAGGGCCTTGGTCAGCGCCAGTTCCTTGCCGGCGTTTGGCCCATTGAGGATCTGGATCACGGCCGATTGTTGCGGCGCGGCGGCTGCTGCGGACCCCTGGGCAGCGCGCGCTGCGTTGGGATCGCCCATGGGGCCAACCTGGGTCGACGTCGGGTTGTAGCCCGGTGTCGCTTGCGGCACCGGAGCAGGTGGCGTCGCTGCCGGCTTTGGCATCATGTTGGGACGCAGCACCATGGTTTTTTCAAAGTCGTTGGCCGAGGTCTGCTTGGCGGTCTCAGCGACATACTTGAGCTTGTATTTGCCAAGCTCGACCATGTCGTTGTTCTGCAGGAAGTGCTTCTTGATCGCCTGGCCGTTGACCATCGTGCCGTTGGTGCTGCCAAGGTCTTCGAGGAACGAGTCGTTAAGGATCGTCACGATCACGGCATGCTCGCCGCTGACGGCGAGGTTGTCGATCACGACATCGTTGTGCGGACGCCGCCCGATGGTCGTTCGCTCTTTGGTGAGAGGAACTTCCTTTAAGACCAGACCATCCATGGAGAGGATCAGTTTTGCCATGAGTTACTCCGCTATTTCAACCAATTGATGAAGCGTGTGAAAAGATTGCGCGACGTCTTGCTGCTCGGTTGAACTTTAATCAAGATCACCGATACGTTATCACGGCCACCGTAGTCATTGGCCTGTTGAATCAGGGTAGACGCTGCGAGTTCGAGATTGGAGCCTAGCAACTGTAGCGTTTCGCGCACCTCGGCATCGGGAACCATGTCCGAGAGTCCGTCCGAACAAAGCAGATAGATATCGCCGAACTCGGTCTCGTAGTCGTTGATTTCGGCTTCGACCGTCGGGTCGACACCCAGCGCACGCGTGACCAGGTTCTTGTTCATCGACAACTTCGCCTGCTCGGGCGTGACCATGCCAGCGTCGATCTGGTCTTGCAAGAGCGAGTGATCACGCGTGATCTGCGAATAATCTTCGCCGCGCAAGCGATAGATGCGGGAATCGCCGATGTGGGCAGTCGTAATGAAACGATCCCGGAAGAAAGCCATGGCAAGCGTAGTACCCATGCCAGCGTATTGCGGCTGGCTTTGCGCCGACTGATAGATCGCCGTGTTCGCACCCGACACGCGGGCCTGCAAGACGGTGTGCAGTTTTGCCGTCCCGCGACGCGTGAGCTCGGGATACCACTCGCTCAAATCGCTGACCAGATCATTGCGCAGCACGGCCGTGGCCATGCCGCTTGCGACCTCGCCAGCGTTATAGCCACCCATGCCGTCCGCGAGGATCGCAAGACCGCACTCTGGCGCCAACGTGATCGAGTCCTCGTTATGCGAACGCACCATGCCAGGATGCGTCTTCGCCGCGAACTCCAGCTCAACGTTGAGCTTCATGGACTTGCTGCTAGTCAAAGTTCGAAGTCGACATCGGTGGTGCCGCTCTTAGGGGGTTCAGTAGGATCCACGACCGTCTTGACATGGCCGTCGGGCGATTCCGGAACCGTCTTCGTTAGCGGATCGACCGCGGGCGCAGGGCGGGTGATGACGGTCTTGTCCATCGCGCCTGACGCGGCTTCAGGCGCAGGCGCCTGGGCCACAGGAGCAGGCGCGGGGGGTGGCGGCGGCGGTGCAACCGGAGCAGGCGGGGGCGTTGCAGGACGTGCTTGCGTCATCGCGGTCATGCTGCCGCTCGCCTGTGGCGAGCCGAAGACGGCCCTGAGGTCGGCGGCCATCTCATCGCCGTTCTGGTAACGCTTCTCGATGTCCTTGGACATTCCCTTGTGGATGATGCGCACAAGTTCGTCAGGGATCGCGCTATTGAAGAGGCGGATATCGGGCGTCTCCTCATTGGCGATCTTGAACATCAGCTGCGCCATCGAGTCGGCAACGAACGGCAGACGTCCACACGACATCTGGAACAACGAGACCGACAGCGAGAACAAGTCCGAGCGCCCGTCGATCTTCATGCCGGAGAGCTGCTCAGGCGACATGTAGGAGGGCGTGCCAAGCACCATGCCGGTTTTCGTCTTCGACGAGTCGGTGATGCGTGCAATGCCGAAGTCGGTGACTTTCACCGTATCGGACTCAAGCTCGTACATGATGTTGGCAGGCTTGATGTCGCGGTGGACCACCGCCTGGCGATGCGCGTAAGCCAGTGCTTCGGCAACCCGTGCATGAATGCTGACGACGCGCTCAAGCGGCAAGAGCCCGTCGACCTTGGTATAGGGCACGAGGTCCTTGCCCTTGAGGAACTCCATGGCGATGTACGCCAGGTCGTGTTCCTCGCCGGCATCGAAGATCGTGACGATGTAGGGGTGTTGCAGGCGGCCCGCGGTTTCCGCCTCGCGGAAGAATCGCTCCTTGACGTCTTGCAGCTCGTCGGGCTCGAACTCCTGCGACAACGCCATGGTCTTGATGGCCACGACGCGACCAATCTTGGGATCCTTGCCGAGATAGACGACGCCCATGGCACCCTTGCCGAGCTCCTTTTCGACCTGGTAGCGACCGAGCATCGGCTTTTCGACCGAGCCGCCGTCAGCCGAAATCAAGCTGGCGTTGGTGCGTGTATTGCTGCCGCCCAGGATGATGGTCTCGGACATCGTCTTGGCGCGCGTGAGCTTGGTCGACAGGTCGCGGAAGTTCGGGTTGTAGTTCGACATGTACTCATACACCGACTGCGCCTTGTTGAACTGGCGCTTGCGCTCGAAGTCGAGCGCGAGGTTGTAGAGGTTTTCCATCAGCGAATCGTCAAGCGGGCACTTGCGGAACTTGTCGAAGGCCATGTCGAGCTGGCCCTGGCCCTGGAAGGCGAGGCCCAGCATGCGATTCGATTCAGCCGACTCGGTATCTGACTTCTCCTTGCCGGCCTCGGTGACGAGAAAGCGCTTGGTTGTCAAGGCGAGATGGCCGATCAAAAGCAGCGTCGCGGGCAGCATCAGCTGTAGCCAGATGCCAGGCCCTGTCATGAGCGCGAAATGCGTTCCGAGAAGCACGACGAGTATGACTGCCGTAGCTGTCGCCGCCTGCGCGGCACGAAGGCGCGGCAAAAGCACCATCAGGTAGGCGGCAATGAGCAGCGTGACGATGATCTCGACGATTCTTGACCACCACGGCTCGACAAAGAACTGTTCGTTGAGGATGCTCGAGACCGAGTGCGCGAGGGTCTCGACCGGCGCCATTCCGGCTGACACCGGCGTCGGGAAGGCGACGCCAACGCCAGCTGCGTTGGTTCCGATCAGCACGATCTTGCCGGCATAGTTCTCGGCCGGGATCTTGCCTGTCAGGACGTCATAGAAAGAATCGACCTGGAATGGAGGACGTCCATCCTTGTACTTGTAGAAATGCGTGAGCATGCGCGCGTTGTCGTCGGTGCGAATCGAAAGCCGACCCAGCGTGACACCCTCGCCCCAATTGACATGGATATCCTGAACGCCGAGGTTCAGGCTCTTGGCCGCGATCATCAGCGCAAGCGACGGGAAATCCTTGTCGTAGTAACCGATCACGAGCGGCTCGGAGCGAATCGCGCCATCCTCATCGGGATTGCTGTTGAGGTGCCCCAAGGCGCCAGCGCCACTGCCCACCGCGGCGACAGGAAATTGCATCGCCACGCTTTGCATGGCTTTGCCGGCGTCGTCGTTAAGACCGTACTTGGAGACGTAATCAGGCAGCGGCTTGTCCGGCCGTCCATTCGGATAACCCAGTTCAAGCTCGATTGGCAGCACGACGTTGCCGGCGCGTGCGATGGCTTCGCCAAGCTGCTTGTCGGTATTGAGGTTGGCTTCGGCATCGGCCAGGACGCTGCCGATCTGCGGCCACGCGGCGTTGGTCGGAACCGGACCTTCGCCTGCCGCGGCGCTGTTGCCGCGGTTGTAGATTTCGGAGATCTTGTCGATGTAATCCAGGCCGGGATCGCGCTGCGGCTCGAAGAAAAACACCGCCTCGCCAATCACTTTGGCATGCGCCTGCGTGAGCAGGTCGATCATCTTGGCGTGGACATCGCGCGACCAGGGCCAGCGGCCGATGCGCGCAATGCTCGCATCATCGATGGCGATGACGGCGATCTTGTCCGAAGGTACTTTCGAGGACGCTCTGACGCCCAAGTCGTAGGCCTTGTTCTCAAGCCCCGACATGAGGTTGCTCGCCCGACTAAGAATCAACACAACCACGACGACGACAAGTCCGAAGAACCAGTCGGTCTTAACAAACGCCCCGCGCTTTTTCACCCGTCTTCTCCCCTTGCGCCGTGCGTAATGCCCTCGTGGCAGAAGGCGAGTTAAGCCCTTGGCCACGCCCCGGCAGCGCCCAGACGATCTGAAAGTCCACAAAATCAGTGGATTAAAGCGACTTCATACAATCTATTGTCAGCTTCGTCAACGCTTTCGGCGGCTTTTCGCTTCCATAGCGTCAGCGACGCGAAGGACGCTGGTCTTTGCGCCACAACGCACCAAATCACGTTCCCGGCGCGCCACGATTCTTCGAACGTTGTGCGACGCCAGCCGACAGGGGATGCACTATAGGTGCGCCAAGGCTCCCAGCCGAGGAACAATGTCACGCCTTGCGTCCAACGAAATACGGATCGGCGACGAGCGGCCGACGCAATCAGACAGACGGGCAGGCGCAGGCCATTGGGCCCGCGCTAGAGCATGGTTTTTAGCAGCTTTCCCATCTCGGCAGGATTCTTCGTCACGCGAATGCCGCACGATTCCATCACTTCCAGCTTCTCCTGGGCGGTTCCCTTGCCTCCCGAAATGATCGCTCCGGCGTGTCCCATCCGCTTGCCAGGGGGAGCCGTGACTCCGGCGATGAAGCCAACCACCGGCTTTTTCATGTGATCCTTGATCCACAGTGCAGCCGTTTCCTCGTCCGAGCCGCCGATTTCGCCGATCATGACGACAGCGTCGGTCTCCGGGTCATCGTTAAACATCTGCATTACGTCGATGTGTTTCAGGCCGTTGACCGGATCGCCGCCGATGCCCACCGCCGTCGACTGGCCAAGGCCGAGCTCGGTCAACTGTCCGACCGCCTCATAGGTGAGCGTGCCCGAACGTGACACCACACCGATTCGACCCTTCATGTGGATGTGGCCGGGCATGATGCCGATTTTCAGCTCGTCAGGCGTGATCACACCCGGACAGTTCGGCCCGAGCAGGAGCGTCTTGCGCTTTTCGCTGCGCATGCGCTCGCGCACCTCGATCATGTCGCGAACCGGGATGCCCTCGGTAATACAGATGACCAGATCGAGATCGGCTGCGACCGCCTCCCAGATCGCGGCAGCAGCACCTGGAGGCGGTACATAGATGACAGAGACGGTGACACCGGTCTTTTCCTTCGCCTCCTTGACCGTGGCGTAAATCGGAATTCCTTCGAAATCCTCGCCGGCCTTCTTCGGATTAACCCCGGCAACAAAGCAATTGGCGCCGTTGGCGTACTCGCGACACATGCGCGTATGGAACTGGCCGGTCTTGCCGGTAATGCCCTGCGTTACGACGCGGGTATTCTTATTGATCAGAATCGACATTGAAATCCTCGTGTTACGGGCAGTGGTACGAAGGACGGGTCAGTGCACGGCGTTGCCGCGAGCCGCGGCAACGACCTTTTCACCCGCTTCGGTCATGTTGTTGGCGGAAATGATCGGGAGTCCCGATTCGGCAAGAAGCTTCCTGCCGATTTCCTCGTTGGTTCCTTTCATGCGCACCACGAGCGGCACCTTGAGCGAGACCGCACGGGAGGCTGCGATGACGCCCTCGGCGATCGTGTCGCACTTCATGATGCCGCCAAAGATGTTGACGAGAATCGCCTTCAGATGCGGGTTCTTCAACATGATCTTGAAGGCTTCGGTGACCTTCTCGGTCGTGGCGCCGCCACCGACGTCGAGGAAATTGGCAGGCTCGCCGCCGAACAGCTTGATCGTATCCATGGTCGCCATCGCAAGACCGGCGCCGTTGACAAGACAGCCGATGTCGCCATCAAGGGAGATGTAGGCCAGATCAAACTTGGAGGCCTCGATCTCGGCCGGATCCTCTTCGTCAAGGTCACGGTAGGCAACGATTTCGGGGTGGCGAAAAAGTGCGTTCGAATCGAAGTTGAGTTTGGCATCAAGGGCGATGACATCGCCCTTGCCGGTGAGGATCAAGGGATTGATCTCGGCCAAAGACGCGTCGGTGTCCCAAAACGCCTTGTAGAGTCCCTGGAAGGCCGCCCGGGCCTGCGGCACGGACGCGCTGGGGACTCCGATTTTCGCTGCGATTTCATCTGCCTCGGCGTCGGTGAGGCCGGTAGCCGGATCGATTGCCACCTTGAAAATCTTCTCAGGCGTGTGCGCTGCGACTTCTTCGATATCCATGCCGCCTTCGGACGACGCCATCAGGGTCACGTGCTGCGTGACGCGGTCAACCACCATACCGACGTACAACTCCTTCTTGATGTCAGCGCCGTCTTCAATCAGCAGACGCCGCACTTTCTGGCCTTCTGGAGAGGTCTGGTGGGTGACCAACTGCATGCCCAAAATCTCGCTGGCGCGCGCGCGCACGTCATCGATCGATTTGGCGACCTTGACGCCACCCCCCTTGCCCCGGCCGCCGGCATGGATCTGTGCCTTCACCACCCAGACCGGGCCACCGAGCTTTGTCGCCGCCTCAACGGCTTCGTCGACACTGAACGCGGGGATGCTTCGCGGCACCGCGACACCATATTTTTTCAGGATCTCTTTGCCCTGGTATTCGTGGATCTTCATTGCGTTCCTTAAGGTGTGATTCCGAAAACTCCGTGCAATCCGGGAGCGATACGCATTTCAGGCTTTAGGCTCATCATCGGTGGACGAGGCGTTGACATACCAACGCGGGTAATAGAGGCGCACGGCTTCGGCATCGAAGCGAAGCGCATGGCAGTGATCCAGCTGAAAGGGAGGCTCGGATTCGGGCCTCTCGAGTTTTTGCTCGCCAGCGAAGGCCTGCACGGCTGCCGTGGGCAAAACACCTGCCAACTCGGTGATGTGGGTGCATCCCTGGGTTCCGCCAAGACGCTCGCGCACGGCCGCACGAAAGCGCCTAAGCAGGTTCAAGCCGATCAGGTTCTTGTAGGCGGGCCCGATTTGCTCGCAATGGCCAGGATAGGGCACCTGGTGCGAAGTAGCACCCGCATCGACAATGTCGAACTGGTCATTGATCGTGATGCGAAGGCTCATCTCATGGATCGGATCACCTGCGACGCGAATGCCGGTCGCAAGCGGCGTATCGCGGGTCTTGCGATCGGTGAGCCGCGCTTCGATATCCCAAAGACCATCGTCTCGGGCATACGCTTCGAGCACGATCGCACGCGTGTGTTTGAGTTGCCGAGATGACGGCGTGGCTGGCATGGACACTGAGGAATCGGGGCCGAGACGAAGGACTGCTTAGGCGGATTCGCATGACCGGAAAAGGCTCTGATCCGCGGTCATTTGCCAAGCGATCATAGCATAGCGAGGCAACCGCGATTGCCGTGTGTCAGTCTTCGCCTGTGCCCTTGAGCACGCGCTGAATCACCTCGCCCTCGAATCCACGCGCGAGCAGAAACCGGGTCTGCCGGCCGCGCTCCTTGAGGTCTTTCGGCAGCGCTCCAAAGCGCCCTTGCCAGACGCGCTTGCAGCGTTCGAACTCGGACGATTTCAGCGTTGCCAGCGCTGCCGCCTGGAAATCAGCGTCGAGCGCGTGCTGCGACAGTTCCTTCTCGATTCGCTTCGCACCGAAACGGTCACTGCGACGATAGATGAGGCTCTCGGCGAAGCGCTCATCGGAAAGAAGGCGCTCTCGCTCGAGGACGTCAAGCACGGTCTCGAGCGCAGCTTCACTCTCGGCGTGTGGCGCGAGCTTTCGGCGCAACTCGAGGCGGCTGTGCTCGCGCCGCGATAAAGCGGCAAGCGCGCGGCCCCGCAACGAGGCTGCCACTACGGTCAGGCTTCGGCTGGAGCGACATCCAGAAGTCGCACGCCGGCTTGCTCGCGAATCTTGTTTTCGATTTCGCGCGCAATCTCCGGGTGCTCGCGCAAGAATTCGCGCGCATTGTCCTTGCCCTGACCGATCTTCTCGCCGCCATAGGCATACCAGGCGCCAGATTTCTGGACAATATCGGACTCGGCGCCGATGTCGACGATTTCTCCTTCCCGCGAAATCCCTTCGCCATAGAGAATGTCAAAAGAGGCGGTCTTAAACGGCGAAGCGACCTTGTTCTTGACGACCTTGACCTTGGTTTCGGAGCCGACCACTTCCTCGCCGCGCTTGATTGAGCCGGTACGCCGAATGTCAAGCCTGACCGAAGCATAAAACTTGAGCGCATTGCCACCGGTCGTGGTTTCCGGATTGCCGAACATGACGCCGATCTTCATGCGAATCTGGTTGATGAAGATGACAAGCGTATTGGTCCGCTTGATCGTCCCCGTCAACTTTCGCAAGGCCTGGGACATCAGCCGGGCCTGCAGCCCGGGCAGCGAGTCGCCCATTTCGCCTTCGATTTCCGCGCGCGGTGTGAGTGCTGCGACCGAGTCGATGACAATCAGATCGATCGAGCCCGAACGTACCAGGGCATCGGCGATTTCAAGCGCCTGCTCGCCGGTGTCCGGCTGAGAAATCAAGAGTTCCTGCAGATTGACGCCGAGCTTTTGCGCGTATTGTGGATCGAGGGCGTGCTCAGCGTCGATAAAGGCGCAGGTGCCGCCGAGTTTTTGCATTTCACCGATCACTTGCAACGTCAGCGTGGTCTTGCCAGACGATTCCGGGCCGTACACTTCGACCACCCGGCCGCGTGGCAGACCGCCCACACCCAGGGCGATATCCAGTCCCAGCGAGCCGGTCGAGACCACCTGGATGTCTTCGACCACCTCGCCCGCGCCAAGACGCATGATCGAGCCCTTGCCAAACTGCTTTTCGATTTGCGATAGAGCGGCCGAAAGTGCCTTGGCCTTCTCCGAAGCTGCAGCCGCGACCGCCTTGCCCTTACCTTCTTCCATAACATCTCCCTAAAACCTGCAAAACGTCGACTGCCGCACTGGCTACGAGCGCTGACTATAGCGCATCGCAATCCCCAAATCCGCCCGCCGCCTGCGCAGGTTGCGCTGAGCGGCAAACACACATTCCCGCTGTCGCCAACGCTCGCTACAATGCGTTGCCACTTCGGTTACCGGAAGCAATTAGGGAACAATTGTACCTGATTTATGCATCGGTGCCAAGAAATCCGTCCGGGATGGATTTTCCAGCGGGCAACAAGGGCTTGCAATGCGCATTCTGATTGCCGAGGACGACAGTGTTCTGGCCGACGGCCTGTCACGCTCGCTGCGCAGCTCAGGACACGCCGTCGATTGCGTCGCCAGCGGCAATGAGGCCGACACGGCCCTGTCGGCCCAGGTCTTCGACCTGTTGATTCTCGATCTCGGTTTGCCGCAGTTGGCCGGGCTCGAGGTGCTGCGACGCCTGCGCGCGCGCAATTCCCGCGTCCCGGTGTTGATCCTGACGGCAACCGACAGTGTCGAGGAGCGCGTCCGTGCGCTTGACCTCGGTGCCGACGATTTCATGGCCAAGCCCTTTGCGCTCTCGGAACTCGAGGCGCGGGTGCGCGCCCTGGTCAGGCGCGGCGCGAGCGGTGGCCCAAGCGTCATGCGCCATGGCGCGCTCTCATTTGACCAGGTGGGGCGCTGCGCCTACGTCAATGACCAGATGGTCGAACTTTCCGCGCGTGAGCTCGGGCTACTCGAAGTGCTGCTACAGCGCGCAGGGCGCCTGGTCAGCAAGGAACAGCTCGTCGACCACTTGTGCGAATGGGGCGACGAGGTCAGTAACAACGCCATCGAAGTCTACGTCCATCGTCTGCGCCGCAAGCTGGAGTGCGGCGGAGTCAGGATCGCCACCGTGCGAGGACTGGGGTACTGTCTTGAGCGCGCACCGCATGTGTCTTAAGCCGTGAAGCGGGACGACGCGCCGCTATTTGAGCATAGCGTCAATGACGACGGGCTCGCGCGCGGCCAGGCGCACAAATTCCAGCCGTCGTCCCTGTTCAGTGAAATTCTTGACTGGATGCTAGCGCCACTGCTTGTCATCTGGCCGATCAGTATCGCCACCACGTACATTGTGGCCGCTTCGGTCGCAAATACGCCTTTTGACCGTGCTCTTGAGGAACGCGCGATCAATCTCGGGCAACAGGTGAAATGGGACAGCGCCCAGCCGCACGTGACGCTGTCCTCCTCGATACACGGGCTACCTCGCAGCGACGCAGCTGAACACATTTACTCGCAAGTGCGCGGCCCGCGCGGGGAGCTCATCGGCGGGGACGCCGATCTGCCGCCACCGTCGGATGCCGAACCCGCATCGACCGGCCTCGTGCAGTTCAGAAATGACCTGTTGCGCGGCGAAGACGTGCGCGTCGCATACCTTGAGATCGAAGGCACCGATGCGCGGCAGCAGCGGGCGCTGGTGCAAGTCGCAGAGACGCTTGGCAAGCGTGGCGAACTCGCCGATGAAATCATCAAGGGAGTCATCTTGCCGCAGCTCGTGATCGTTCCCGTGGCCGTGATCCTGATCTGGTTCGGATTGTCACGCGGCGTGCGCCCCTTGTCGCAACTGCAGCAGCGCATTGCCGCGCGCAGGCCCGACGACCTGCGCCTGATTGATCCCCGCGAAGCCCCCGTCGAGGTCGCGCCCCTGGTGCAATCATTCAACCAGCTCTTGCTGCGTCTCGAATCAAACATCAGAGAGCAAAAAAGATTTATCGCCGACGCCGCGCATCAGATGCGAACGCCCTTGGCTGGCCTTCGAACGCAGGCCGAACTGGCAATGCGAGAAAGCGACCCCGAGGAATTGCGGCGCGGCTTGCAGCAACTCGCGCGCAGCAGCGAGCGTGCCACGCGGCTTGTGAACCAGCTGCTGTCGCTCGCTCGTGCAGAGACCCGCGCCGACGCGTCCGGTGGCCTTGTGACAGTCGATCTTGAAGCCCTTGCGCGCGAGGCGACGCGCGAGCTTGTGCCTGCTGCGCTCGACAAGAATATCGACCTCGGACTTGAAGGGGCAACTCAGCCGGTGTTGATGCTTGGCCATCCGGTGCTGTTGCGCGAAATGTTGAAGAATCTCATCGACAATGCCTTGCGCTACACGCCGCCGCGAGGAGCGGTGACGGTGAGGGTTTGGGCCAACGAGAGCGCAAGGCAAGCGTTCCTTGAAGTGGAAGATGACGGTCCGGGAATCGCCCTTGAAGAACGTAGCCTGGTGTTCGAGCGGTTCTATCGGATCCTTGGCAGCGACACCGATGGCAGCGGCCTGGGGCTTGCGATCGTCAGGGAAATCGTCGCTCGGCACGCTGGCGTGGTGACGCTTGATGCAGCGCCAAACGCGTACGCGCCGGGTAGGCCCGGGACTCTCGTGCGGATCGTTTTCAAGCTCGCACGGAGCTCCGAGGTTCGACAAGACCTTTGAACTGCGTAAGTTTGGCGTAAGTCAGGCGTCAGCGCTCAGTAAGCTTCACCACAAAAAATGCGGCAGGCGCTTGACCGCCGATAACTATAAGGAGGAGCACTCATGGCTGCAGCATCGGGCAGGGCGATGACCGCCGAAGAGAAGAAAGTCATCTTCGCTTCGTCACTGGGAACGGTATTCGAGTGGTATGACTTTTATCTCTATGGGTCGCTCGCGGCGATCATCGGCAAGCAGTTCTTTACGCCGCTTGAACCGGGACCGCAGTTCATCTTCGCGCTGCTCGCATTTTCTGCAGGCTTTTTCGTACGTCCATTCGGTGCATTGGTTTTCGGCCGCCTGGGCGACCTGGTCGGGCGCAAATACACCTTCCTGATTACCATCCTGTTCATGGGATCGTCGACCTTCCTCGTCGGCCTTCTGCCCGCATACTCGACCATTGGTATTGCAGCACCGATCATCCTCATCGCCTTTCGGCTGTTGCAAGGACTGGCACTGGGAGGTGAGTACGGTGGTGCTGCGACCTACGTCGCGGAGCACGCCCCGGACGACCGGCGCGGGGAATACACGAGCTGGATCCAGACGACCGCAACTCTTGGCCTTTTCCTTTCGCTGATCGTGATTCTCGGCGTACGGACTGCCATCGGCGAGGCGGCGTTCGCGGACTACGGATGGCGCATTCCATTTGTTGTATCGATCGTCCTGCTGATCGTTTCGATCTGGATTCGACTTTCGCTAAACGAGTCTCCGGCATTTCGAAAGATGAAGGCAGAAGGTCGCGGCTCGAAAGCGCCGCTGTCAGAAGCGTTCGGTCATTGGAAATATGCCAAGATCGTGATTCTGGCGTTGCTCGGATTGACCGCAGGTCAGGCCGTCGTCTGGTACACGGGACAGTTCTATGCCCTGTTCTTTCTTACCGCCACGCTCAAGGTCGACCCGATTACTGCCAACATCCTGATTGCCTGTGCGCTCGTTGCCGGCACGCCGTTCTTTATCGTGTTCGGCAAGCTCTCAGATCGCATCGGACGCAAGATCATCATCATGGGTGGGTGTCTGCTTGCAGCACTTACCTACTTTTGGATCTTCGGGCAAATCACCCACTATGCGAACCCGGCTCTCGAGCAGGCGATCGCCAATTCGCCGGTTTCTGTGGTTGCAGATCAGGAAACCTGCCACTTCCAGTTCGAAGCATTTGCCAACCCGACGGGCAAACCCAAATACACGAGTTCGTGCGACATCGCGACAGCCGCGCTAGCGAAGCTGTCCGTATCCTACGAAGTGCAAGGAACTGCGCCTGGGACTCCGGCGGTCGTCAAAATTGGTGAGAAGACCGTCAATAGCTTTGAGGGGGGGCCGCTTGACGCGCCGGCGTTCAGTACGCAGCTTGCGGCGTTCAACAAGGCCCTGACGACCGAAATCAGGGCCGCCGGCTACCCCGCCAAGGCCGACCCCGATCGGATCAACAAGATCGCCGTATGGCTTCTGCTGACGATATTGGTACTCTTCGTGACGATGGTCTACGGGCCGATCGCAGCCATGCTGGTCGAGATGTTTCCGACCCGCATCCGCTATTCGTCGATGTCATTGCCCTACCACATCGGTAACGGCTGGCTCGGGGGTTTTCTGCCGCCGATCGCATTCGCCATGGTGGCGTACAAAGGCGACATCTATTTTGGCCTTTGGTATCCCGTATCGATCGCCCTTTTCACCCTCGTGGTCGGAACGCTGTTTCTGCGGGAAACGCGAAACGTCGACCTCGACGCGATCGAATAGCTTTTTGGCAGAAAGAAAAGCGGCGCGGTTGCGCCGCCTTTTTGGGGTGCAAGCGCTGTCAAGCTGCTAAGGCAGCTTCGGAACCTTGCCGGTCACTCAGCATTGAGCAGTGTCCGTATCGGGCCAAGTGCAGTGATGTGTGGTCGCCCAATAGGTGCTGGTTTACTTTGGTCAAAATAGACCAGTACCGCCCAATACAGCGATTTGACCCTCTTGCCCTTCGCGGCGATAATTCGCCCCTTGGCGGATTAGCTCAGTCGGTTAGAGCGACGGAATCATAATCCGCAGGTCCGGGGTTCGAATCCCTGATCCGCCACCAATTTATTCAATGACTTAGGCCCTTCTTAACCGCAGGGCCTTTGTCGTTTCTGTGGCCGTGTAGGCGCTGTGTAGGTTTTTGCGGAAGCAGTGCGGGGGCCGGTCAAGGGCGACAAGGCGTGGCGGAAGCGACCCGAACTGTGCCAGAACTGAACTGCGATGAACCCAGAAAAGCGTGCTTTCCAAGCCAGACCGGCCACTTGGCAGGTTCGTGCTGATAGGACCGATTCGCGGCCGCATGGATTGCGTCAGCTATTTTCGAAAGGTCGGTTGCCGCGTCTCGGGCCGCCTGCGGTGTGATGCGTCCTTCAAACGCTCGGAAGGACGGAAACGGCACGTCTTCGGGTGGATGAACGTGAGTTTCAGCAAACGCTTCGGGCCGGGCGTGCGCGATCTCATCGCGAAGCAGCTTTAGCGCCTTGAGCGAACTGTACGGGCGAACTGTATCATCGGGAGCTGGAAGGCCAACTGCCGCCATGACGGTCTTATAGCGCCAGCCAAAGCCGCGTTTCCTCTCGAACTGCCAATCGGCCGGGGCCAGTCGCCCGCCTACGAAATTCAGGTATCCCTCGAACGCAAGCATCGCCACCAACATCACAGTCAGGGCGTTGTACATTCCTCCAGGCGCGCTAGTGCCAATGACTTGCAGATTCTGCTCGACCACACGCCAGAGGATCCGATGCGTCAGCGACTCCCCGGTGAACGACGTTTCATGATTGGCACTGACCATGTTCGCTATCCTTTTATTTTTCGTCGCAACCGAGGCGTGAGTCAATGAAGAATCTCGTGTATTTGGTACTGACCGCGTCCACTCTGATTTTATCGCCCCGCTCGGCCGTGGCGGCTGATTCGTAAGCGTCCGGTGAGCACCGTCTTGAGTTGACCCCGTTTCCCGTCCAGCATAGCTGGTTCGTGGCGCATCAGAGTGTC
>CAJCIC010000029.1 GCA_903970185.1 Gammaproteobacteria bacterium | reverse complement strand
CCAGAAATAGCCGAACACGATTCGAACGACCAACGGTCCGAGCGAGTTGACGGCGTGAAGCATCTCGAGCAAGCGCGATGCGGTGGCGGCGATGGATAAGCGCATGACGCAAGTTCCCAAATGACGAAGTGCAGCCATCATGCGCAGCGCTACGACGGGGCGCCATGTTCGTGCGTCCAGGCTTTCTAGCTGCGCGTCCAGTCCTGCTGCGTGGGCGTCATGGCCGCGAGATGGCGGACGATTGGACACAAAAACGGGATGCGCAGGAACATCCGGCACGGCGTGACCTGCCGAGAATGCTGGCGTCGGCATCGGCGTATCGGATAGACGCGACGGCCCGACACAACTTTCCCGCGCTGCACACCCTGCGGCCATAACGAACTACCAGGAGCATTCCATGAAGACCAACAAACTCAACGGCGCCGCGATGGCCATGATGGTTGCCGGCCTCTTCGCCGTGACCTCGATGTCGGCAACGGCCGCGCCGGCCAGCGGCGATACCGCCAGCGTCAAATGTATGCACTCATCGTCGTGCAAGGGCAAAGGCGCGTGCAAACAGGCGACCAATTCGTGCAAGGGTCAGAACTCGTGCAAGGGTCAGGGCTTCACCATGCAGAACACGCAGCAGGACTGTGCTGCTGCCCAGCAAGCGAACAAGCAGGCGTAAGGTAATGGCAGAGCCTTCCGCGTCGCTGCGGAGGCTCTGCCATCACTGCCATGATGACGTCTATCAGACATCGTCCGCTGCCTTATCTCGGCTTTGGTCTTGGCTTACGCGTCGATCATTACGAGGCGCTGCTCGACGACCCGGGCCAGGTCGAATGGCTGGAAATCGTATCGGAAAATTATCTGGTCCCCGGTGGTCGTCCGCTGCGCTGGCTCGAACGGTTTCGCGAACGGTTTCCGTTAGTTATGCATGGCGTATCGATGTCTATCGGTGGCACCGATCCGCTGGATGAAACCTATCTCAACCAGCTCGCCTCGCTGGCTCGGCGGATCGAACCCATGTGGGTATCCGATCACCTGTGCTGGACCGGCGTGCAGGGCATCAATCTGCACGATCTGATGCCGCTGCCTTATACCGAGGAAGCACTGGCGCATGTGGTGGAGCGAGTGCGTCGGGTGCAAGACAAGCTAGGTCGACGCATCCTGCTCGAGAACGTATCGAGCTATATCAGCTTCGCCGATTCGCAGCTGACCGAATGGGAATTTCTTGCCGCCGTCGCGGAAAATGCGGACTGTCTGATCCTGCTGGATATCAACAACATCTATGTCAGTGCACACAATCACCGCTTTTCCGCACTGGATTATCTCGATGGCATTCCGGCCGCGCGCGTGCAGCAGTTTCATCTTGCCGGACATGAGCATGGCGACCATTTGCTGATCGACACCCACGACTCGCCGGTGATCGAACCGGTTTGGAATCTGTACGTGGAAGCATTGCGCCGTTACGGCGCGGTATCCACCATGATCGAACGCGACGATCATGTTCCTCCGCTCGCCGAGCTTCGCGCTGAACTGAATAAAGCGCGTGCACTGGCGATGCCGCTGCGTCAGGAGGCCGCGTGAGCGATCTCATTACGCTTCAACAAACCCTGTTACGGTCGATGCTGCACCCTTCGCTGGCGTCATTGGACGATATCCGTGGCAACAGTGCGGTAGATACATCGAGTCGGCTGGCGATTTATCAGCAGGGTTATCGCATGCGCCTGTGCGATGCGCTCAGTACCGAGTTTCCCGGCTTACGACTGATGGCACGGCGAAACTTTCAGGCCATGCTTGACGCTTATATCGATGCGCAACCGTCCAGTCATTTCAATATCCGTTGGCATGGCGCGGGCATGGCGTCTTTTCTGGCGCACGTATCCCCGTGGCGCGAGAACTCTGCGTTGGCCGAGATGGCGCAACTCGACTGGGCGATTTCCATCGCCTTCGACGCCGCCGATGAATCCACGCTGGCGGCGTCCGATCTATCTGCCGTTTCGGGCGAGGCCTGGGGCGCGCTGCGGCTTTATCCGCAAGCCCATCTGCAGATCGTAAGCAGTGGACACAATATCGATGCCTTTCGCCGTGCCGCGGACCGCGGTGCGCAAAGTCCCCGGCTACGACAGCTTGCCAAACCACGTCATCTGCTGGTCTGGCGTCATCTGTTGGACGTTCGCTATCGCCCGATCCCACCCGACGAACAAGCGGTGCTGGAAGCGGCGATGCGTGGCGAATCCTTTGCGCAACTGTGCGAAAGGATGGCCGGGCACCACCGCTCATCATCGGCGCTGCCGCGCATGGCAACGCTGGTGGCGCAGTGGCTGAAAGACGGACTGATCGCCAGCATGGCGCTACCCGCAGCCGTTTAGCGGCCGGACCAAGATGGGGTGTAACCGTGGGCGGACGGCGGGCGAAGTTAGCTTCGAGCCACTCGTCGAAAGGATGCCCATGTACATCGCATTGAACCACTCGCTGGCCGGGATGCCACGCCCTGAAGTTATCGAGCCGGCGTTAGCGTCTTTGCTCAATCAGTCGACCTTGCAGGTGGGCGTGGTTAACGCGCTGCAGCGTGCCGGTTCGTGGGTGCTCGAGGCGCCGCTGGATAACCGAGGACGATTTCATCTTGTCAGTGTGGGACGATGTTTTATCGAGAGCGACGCCCTGAATGCGCCGCAGCTGCTGGAAACGGGCGATCTGGTGATTTTTCCACATGGCGACGCGCACCGTCTGCGTGGCCTCGACGATGCATGTTTGTCACCGGCGGAACAAACGGGACTGATCTGCGGCGAGTTGCGCTTTACTGGCAGCTCGCTGCATCCGCTGCGACAGGCCTTACCGGCCTGCGTCGTGATTCGCGCAAAACATGCCAGTCCCGCGTTCCGACAATT
>CAJCIC010000028.1 GCA_903970185.1 Gammaproteobacteria bacterium | reverse complement strand
CGGTGATCGGGCCGCCTGCGGCTCCATCCGCGTCGATGGTTCCCGTCATCACGTACATGCGATTCGGCCAGGTCGGACCAAGCAGCGACGAATGATAGGCATCGCACACCGTAAAGGCGTCGGCAAGCGCGAAATGGAACGGGATGTCGGCGCGCGTGTAGTAGCCCATCGTGAACGGTCCATTGACGCCGTCGGCCTTGCGGTGCGCCGCGATCCAGTTGTCCATCTTGCCGTCGTTGCAGGCGTCGTGCTGCGTCTGCCAGCTGTGGCCGGTTGACGGAATCTTCTGGGCGCCGGTGGTCTGCGTGTCGAGGTGAAACGGCAGCAGATAGCCATCCGGGTTTTGCGCGTCGGGCTGGTAGAACACCGACCGACCACTGGCGAGCTTTAGCGCATTCTCGTCGGCAAAGCCGCGCACACCTGACAGCGTCCCGAAATAATGGTCAAACGAACGGTTTTCCTGGATCAGCACAACGATGTGCTCGATGTCCTTGATCGAACCTTCGCGCTCGGGTGCCTGTGCCAGGGCAAGGCGCACGCTCGGCGGCAAGAGCGCGAGTGCCGCAGCCCCTGCCGAGGCCTTGAGCAGGCGCCGCCTTGACGTGCTTGCCAAGCTGTTCAGATCGGAAGTGTCATTCCCAGCCGAGGCCATTGCGCTCTCCAAGAGATCAGGGCCGGCTCGCAAGAAGGAGGACGAAGCTGGCCTTGCTCGCGCATTTTGCCAGAGGACGCATGACGGCTTGTTGACGCCGTCTAATTTTGCGCGCCCGGCACGGCGGTGCTCACCGACTAGGGCCCGGCGTCCGCTGGGCATTGGCTGCGCGCGCTCGACATGGCATCGGCTGCCGCCTGCATTTCTTCACTCGTCACATCGCGCTTGTGGGTTGCCACCGACCAGCGGTGCCCGAACGGATCCTCGAGCTGGCCGTAGCGATCGCCCCAGAACATGTCGGTCACGGGCATGGTGACCTTGGCGCCGGCAGCGACCGCGCGCTGTGCAAACGCGTCTGCATCGTCGACGTAAAGATGCACGACAACCGGAGTTCCCTTGAGTGCCCGGGGGCCGAACGAGCCCCATTGCGGCATCTCGTCGGCAAGCATGATCGCCGAATCACCGATTCTGAACATGGCGTGGATCAATTGGCCCTCGGCTGAACATAGGCGCGAGACTTCGATGGCCCCGAAGGCTTTCTTGTAGAACTCCAGTGCCGATTTTGCTTCTGCGCAAATCAGGTGCGGCGTGACGGTGTGCATGCCGGCGGGAACGGCAGAAACCTGTGGCTGGCTCATGGTGTCTCCTCGTGGGTGAAGGGCGGATGAAAGAGCAGATCGATGTAGGCATGCAGGTGCGAAAGCGCATCGCGCACCGGATCGGCGCGCAACTGGGCCTTGGCAAAAATGAATGCGCCCTGGAGCACCGCCTGGATCAGGTAGCCAACGCTTTCTGCGGTGAAGCTCGCGCGTGGCGCATACCGGGTTTTGGCAAGTTCGAGATCGCCAACGAGGGGGTCAATGTGCATCGCGAAGCCGCGATCGCACATGATGCGGATCTCGGGGTGGCTGGCATAGGTTTCCTGCACCAGCGTGCCAAGAAGACAGGTGAATTCTGCCGGTGAGTCAGAAAGGATCGCTTCGCGCAGGTCGAGATAGCCATGAATGCGCGCGAGCGGATCGTCAAGCGCCTGGTAGGACGCATTGGCGAAGAGCTCGCCGGCGACGTTATTCCAGCGCTCGATGGCGGCAAGTGCAAGATCGTCCTTGCTCCTGAAGTAGTGGAAAAAACTGCCCTTGCTCAGCTTGGCGCGCCGGCAGACGTCGTCGACCGTGGTTGCGGCGTAGCCGTTTTCGCGAATCGCGGCTAGCGCACCGTCAAGCAGGCGTTCACGCGATGCTGTCTCGGATTTCACTTGGAGGTCTCCATACCAACTGGTCGGTAGGGTAGGGGCGTCGCTTCACGCCGTCAAGATTTTTTCCGGGCCGCGCCCACCCGGGACGCTTTTGGAAGCAACGCGGCGGCGCGCTTTTTCAGGATGGCGGCTTGGGCGTGCGCGTGATTCATTGGAAGCGCTTGCTACTATGTTGCTCTCGCACCCGCGCGCGCAGCTGGCTTCGTTGCGATTTCAGGAAGTCTTTCAAGGCACCCCGATGTTAACCGTCCATCATCTTGGCAAGTCGCAATCGGAGCGCATCGTCTGGCTCTGCGAAGAGTTGTCGATCCCCTATCAGATCGAGCGCTACAGTCGCGATCCGGTGACGATGCTGGCCCCGCCGGCGTTGCGCGCACTGCATCCGATGGGTACGGCGCCGGTGATCACCGATGGTGATCTGATCCTTGGGGAATCCGCGGCGATTGTCGAATACATCATCGTCAAGTTCGGCAACGGCCGCTTGGCGCTTGCGCCTGATCATCCCGACTTTGCCCAATATCTTTACTGGTTTCATTTCTCAAACGGCAATCTGCAACCTGTCATGGGTCGCAATATGCTCTTGAGCCGGCTTGATTTGCCTGCCGACAATGCGATATTGATGAACACCAGAGAACGCCTCGAGCGTGCGCTGCGCCTCGTCGATCATCGTCTTTCGTCGGTGGAATTTCTGGCCGGCAGCGAATTCACCGCGGCGGACATCATGAGTGTTTTTTCGCTCACGACCATGCGTTACTTTTATCCGGCCGATCTTGCGCCGTATCCGCATATTGTCGCGTACATCAATCGCATCAGTGCCCGTCCTGCCTACCAAAAGGCCATGGAAGAGGGCGACCCGGGCATGAAACTCCTCCTGCATTGAGCGTTGGCCAAAGCCACGCAGGCATCACCTGCGCAGTGCCTAATCGCTCAGGACGATTTCCCCATTGACGGTGGCTGCTCGGCATCGAACAGATGCACGCCGTTGCGGCCCGCCGCCTTGGCCTTGTACATGGCGGCATCGGCATGGCGCAAGAGCGTCGTGGCATCGGTGCCGGCAGCGGGATAGAGCGCAATGCCAACCGAGGCACTGAGCTGGATGTCGTGCCCCTGGACATTGAAGGGCTGGCTTACGCCCTCGATCAAACGCCGCGCCAGCCTTAGCGCGCCGTCGTGACGCTCGACGTGCGGCTGAAGAATGCCGAACTCGTCGCCGCCGAGGCGCCCGACCACGTCTGACTCGCGCGCGAGACTGCGCATGCGCTTGGCCAGGAGCGCTAAGGCTTCATCGCCCACGGGATGGCCGAACTGGTCGTTGATCGGCTTGAAGCGGTCGAAATCGAGGTAGTGCACGGCAAACATCTGGCCGCGTCGTTGCGCCACGTCGATGGCCTCGTCAAGGCAATCCAGGAAGACCCGGCGCGTGACCAGCGTGGTTAGCGCATCGTGGCGGGCGATGTGATGGATGCGCTCCTCGTGCTTCTTGCGCTCGGTGATGTCGGTGTAGGTGCGAAGTACGCCGCCTCCGGCGATGGGCACGCTGTCGACCTCGATGACGCGTCCATTCGGACGCCCTCTGTCGTAGCGATGGGGTTGGTCAAGCATGCTGACTTCGCCGAGGAAATCGCCTGCCGATTCCGGCTCGTCGGCGAACTCGTTGATCGCGTTCTGGTAGGCGAAAACCTCGTCAAGGGTGGGGCGCGATGCCATCAGTTCGGCAGGCAGGCCAAGCAGCTCGATGGCGCGGCGATTGCACACCTCGACGATGCGCTCGGCGTTGATCATGACAATGCCCTGCTCCATGCGTTCAAGTGTCGCCTTGAGCAGCGCTTCGCTTTCACGCAGCCTTTGCTCGGTCAGTGTCAACTGGTGCTGCTGGCGCTTAAGCGAGGTGATATCGACATGCAGAAAGTAGCCATTGCCATCTTCGCTGCGTTTTTCAGTGACCAGTGAATAGTGCTCGTTGGGCAACGGAATCTCAAAGGGTGCCCCGGAAAAACGCTGGTTTTCAGTCAGGCGCGAAAGTCCCTTGGTAAAGACGTCAAGGTTGGTTTTCTCAAGGCCGGCCCAGGCGTTTCTGTAGGCATCCTCGAGCGTGATCCCGGTCGCATCGGTGCGGTTGGTGAACCGGTACATGACCACAAATGGACGATTGACAAAAACGATACGCCCAGCCGGGCTGGTCACCATGACGCCGTCGGCGACGTAATCGAAGAGGGTCGTGCTATCGATTGCAAGCGAGCTCAACCCGGAGGGCGCGGTCAAGCTGCCGGCAGGCTGGTTGCGGTTGGGATCAGCGCGCCAGATGCGCATGCGTCCGATACCTGGCAAGGTCACGGCATTGGCCCAGAGCAACTCGCCGCGGTGCTCGAACGTGAACGGGCGCTGCTGTGCGCGGTGTCTGGCGATGCCGTCTTCGATGTACTGCTCGATGGCATGCATCTCATCGGGACTCAGCCGGCTCTGGTAGAAGCGCCTGAGGTTGTCGCGATACGGCTCGCCCACGTGAACATGGGAGGCGTGCTCGGGGAAAAGTTCGATGAAGCTGCAATTCCACAGGATCGCCCGGTCCTCGTCATCGAAGGTGCACGTGGCGATGCCAAGTCCGTCAAGGGCGTCGGTGATTGCCTGCAACAACGAGAAGCCTTGCGCCATGACTGATTCTGAAGCGAAATTGGGGCTATGCGGTAGCCGTATCCGGCGTGTCGGACCTGAAGACACGGTAAATCGAGGTGCCCATCGCCTCCTGCATGCGGCAGTTTCTGGCGCGCCAGCGCAAGATACCGCAATTACCGGGCCTCGCTTGCCAGGTAGGGTGGATTGTGACGATTGTCACATGGGTGAGCGCAGTGCGCGATGTCCCCCCGGATCGGTCGCTCAGGCGGAAAACAGCGCCTGACCGATGTATTCGCCCTCCTTTGCGCCCGGCGGACATGCAAAGACACCGCTGCCGATGTGCGTCGTGAACTGGTTGAGCATGTCAAAGCGCGACATTTTTTCGAACATGCGCGTAAATCCTGTCCTTGGATCACGCTGGTAGCACTGGAACAGCAATCCCGAATCGAAGGTCACCGCCTGACGCCAGGGTGGCCAGCGCTCGGCAAAGCGCGCAACCCCATTGTCATAGGAGTAGCCCTTGCGAAGAATCTGTGCACCATCGTTTGACGCCGGTGCAGCAAGGCGGGCGTGCGCGTTCTCGGCGATAAGTGGATTGCCCTCGCTGTCGACGGCGTCAAGGTCGAGGTCATCGAATTCATGCACCTTGCCAATCGGCGCTCCGGAATTCTTGTGGCGGCCAACGGTTTGTTCCTGGAAGCCGAGTTTCATGCGGTCCCAATGCTCAAGCGCAATCCGGATCGGCCGGATGACCATGTAGCTGCCGCATTGCATCCACGCCGGCCCCTCATCGCCAACCCATACGAAGCGCTGCATGGTATCCGCATCATCGGTGCGGATGTTCATCGTGCCGTCCTTGAAACCCATGGTGTTGCGCGGCGTCTCTTTCGGCTTGGCAATGCTGCAAAAACCGGACTGCGCCCACGCAATGTCGGCGATGCCGTAGGCGGCCGATGCCATGCGGCGGATGGCATATTCGGCGACTTGCGGATCGTCGGCACTGGCCTGCACCGAGAGATCACCGCCGCAACGCTCGGGAATCAGCTGATCGCCCGGAAAACGCGGCAGGTCGGCAAGCGCTGCCGGCCGCAGTTTGGCGATGCCGAAGCGATCCTCACCGTTCTTTTCAAACAACGTCGGCCCGAAGCCGAAGGTGACGGTAAGTCGCGAGGGCAAAAGCCCAGTCGCCGCGCCCGAGTCGTGGGGCACTGCGCTTTCGTCCGTGTCGCTTGGCGAATGCGCGTTGCGCTGCGTGATTTCGGCAGCCGCCGCGGTCCACGACTTGAGCAGGGCGATCAGCTGGCTGCGATCAGAGCTCGACATATTGAACGCCATGAAATAGGTGTTGCGATGCATCGCGGTGGCGATGCCGCCCTGATGACGGCCGTAGAAGGGCTCGGCGCGCGTACCCTGCGCCAGCGGGGCGTGCGCATCACAGCGATTGCCATCGAGCGCACCCTTGGCAAGCGCCGTGGAGACGACGGGCGTGACTGCAGCAGCAGCGGCCGCGCGTGCCAGAAAGCGGCGCCGCGTCGGTTTGTGATCGGATTTGTCGTTGTTCATGGCGATGCGAGTACCAGGGCGTTGACGTCGTCTTCGACGTAATAAAAACTACTACCATCTGCCGTCATTGCAAGGCCGAAGAGATCGCCATTGCCAGGCGGCGATTGTGCCTGGTTGGGATCGAGCCAGTGCGCATAGACCTGCTTGCCAGCCACGGGGTCGATTTCGACGGCCTGGCCATTCTTGCCGTTGCAAACCACGAGGTGGCCATTGGCAAGCATGACCATGGCAAGCGGCCAGCCAAGCAGGCCGTCCCGGGTTACGACGCGGCCGGTCTTGGCACTGTCCGTGCGCGTGCTGGCGTGATCGATCGCGGTGATGACGTTGTCGATGCCGTCGGTGACGTAGAGCGTGTCATCCGGGCCAAGGGCAAGCCCGGTTGGGCCAAAGAGGAAGTTGTCGAGATCGGCGCGCTGCGCGAAGCCGTCGCCGATCACGGTCTGGCTTTCAAGCACGGGAGGCTTGCCCTCAGGTATCGTCAATTCCAGCCGCAGCACCGTCGCCTGGTGAATCGTCACCGGGTAGTTGGTGGCGGGGTCGATCACTTTCGGCCCGGGAAGTCCAAAGCCTGACATGCTGATGAAAAGCGTCGCGCTCGTGCCGCGATCGATGGTGACCATGTTGCCCCACGGGCCATTGATGGTGGGCCCAGTCCAGGTGGCCACGTGATGTCCGCTCGAGTCAAACACCAGAAGGCAGCCATCGCCCTTGGTTGCCGTCGTGCCGTCGGTGCTTGGCGTGCTGCCCACGATCACCCATCCCGACTTGAGCATGGTCATGGCTGTCGTCAGGCCGACACCTCCGGGGCAGTCGGCAAGCTTTTGCGGCACCTGTGCAAAGAGCCGGGTCTCCTTGGTGCTGGGACGAAAAGCCACAATCGTGGTTCCGGTGCCTTGCAGATTCGAGATGTTGTTGAAATTGTCCACCAGGACGTCGCCTTCCTGGATCGTGCCTGACGTCACGGGTGCGACGACGACGGCATACGGATTGACGTCGCCGTTATCGGGAATCGTCGAGGCCAGGGTCTTGTGATGCTTGATGGTCTCAAGAAATCCGCGCGGATCGGCGTTGGCTGGCGATAGCGAGAAGAGGGCGGCAACGAGCAGCAACGCGCGTGCGAAGGCGATCGCCGGCCGGCTGAAGCGGGCCCGCGCCCTTGTGCAGGCGAGATAGCAAGGCGATGCTGGAGTCATGGTCGGCATATTTTAGAAAGTGATGTTGGTGCGCACGCCAACGACAAGTTCGTTCCTGATGCGCTGGCTCGGATCGGCGGGGTCGGAAAGACCCGCACCGGGATTGGCCACGTATTGCAGATCGGGCTGGAGTTGCAGCCAGGGTCGAACCTGATACTGGTAGGTCGCCTCGATGAA
>CAJCIC010000027.1 GCA_903970185.1 Gammaproteobacteria bacterium | reverse complement strand
CAGGGTTGCCCCCGTGCTGCCGTTCGACTTGCATGTGTAAGGCATGCCGCCAGCGTTCAATCTGAGCCAGGATCAAACTCTTCAGTTTAATCTCTGTTTCAACTCTTTCGAGTTGGTCGCTCACTCAAGGAATATAGGTGTGTGATACCTACATCCTGTTGTGCGAGCTCTTTGATGCTTTTAGTTTGCGCTCGAGCAAATTGCTTTGCTCTCGCGCTGCACTTTGACATCCAAGCGCCCACACTTATCGGCTGTTGATTTTTAAAGAGCGGCTGTGCGATTTCCGGTGTTCCCGATTCGCGTACAGCAAAGAAATGGGATTATGAAGAGTATTTCAGCCTCTGTCAACTCAGCGCCCGGGTTTTGCTTCCTCCCGCGCGCCTTGCCATCCCCCGATTTCTCCCCGCTTTGACTGCCGATTTCTTGCTTTCGCAAGGGTCCGGATTTCTGCGGGAGGCGAACTATATCACCGGTTTTCGAAGTTTGGCAAACGCTTCTCCACGAAGGCTCTCATTCCCTCTTTCTGGTCCCTGGTGGCAAACGTCGAATGGAACATGCGGCGCTCGAACAGGATGCCCTCGGAGAGCGAGGATTCATAGGCGCGGTTGACCGATTCCTTGATCATCATCACGACCGGCTGCGAGTAGGAGGCGATCGTCGTTGCGCACGCAAGCGCAGTGTCGAACAGCTCGGCTGCTGCGACGACGCGCGAGACCAGCCCGGCACGCTCGGCTTCGCTTGCATCCATCATGCGTGCGCTCAGACATAGATCCATGGCTTTGGCCTTGCCCACGGCACGCGGCAGCCGCTGCGTGCCGCCTGCGCCTGGCAGCACGCCGAGTTTTACCTCGGGCTGGCCAAACTTGGCGTTATCCGCTGCGATGACGATGTCACACATCATGGCCAGCTCGCAGCCGCCGCCAAGCGCATAGCCTGCGACTGCGGCGATGACGGGCTTGCGCACCCGTCTTAGCGTTTCCCAGTTGCGCGTGATGTATTCGCTCTTGTAGACGTCCATATAGTCCCAGTCCATCATCGCACCGATGTCGGCGCCGGCGGCGAAGGCCTTCTCGCTGCCGGTGATGATGAAGCAGCCGACCTCTTCGCTGGCATCAAGCCTTTGCAGCTCGGCACCGAGTTCGTTCATCAGGGCATCGTTTAGCGCGTTGAGCTGTTTCGGCCGGTTAAGCCTCAGGATGGCGACGCGTCCGCGCACTTCGGTCACAACATTGATATCGGCCATGGGCGCTCCACAGGGGGCTTCGGAGCGGCGATTGTGCCACCGCTAGGCGCGGCGAACGCGCTGCTCGGCCATGAAGTCGGCGATTTCCGAGGGCGACAGGGGTGCGCCGAAGTAGAAGCCCTGGCCGGCTTCGCACCCCATCGTTTTGAGGTGCTCGACCTGGGCGCGGGTCTCGATGCCTTCAGCGATCACCTGGTACTTGAGGCGCTTGGCAATCGAGATCACCGCGCCGATCACCGCACTGCTTTCGGCGTCACCGGGCAAGCCGTCGATGAAGGCCTTGTCCAGCTTGATCTGGTTGACAAGCAGCCGGCGCAGGTAACTCAAGGAGGAATAGCCAACGCCAAAATCGTCGATGGCAATGCGAATGCCAAGGCGGCGCAATTCGGTGAGCACGCGCTCGGTGGTGCGGCTGTTCACGATCAGACTTTCCTCGGTGACTTCGAGGATCAGATTGCTGGCCGCAAGTCCGGTGCGCATCAGCGCGCCGGCGATGATTGCGGGAAGGTGCCGGTCGTGAAACTGCCTGCCCGTGACGTTGACCGAAATCGGGATGCTGCCAAGCCCGCTGTGCTGCCAGGCGACATTCTGCTCGCAGGCCTCAGTGAGCGCCCACTTCGTAATCGTATCGATCAGGCCGTTGTGTTCGGCGGCGGACATGAAGGTACTCGGCAGGAGCAGGCCGCGCTGCGGATGCTCCCAGCGCAAGAGCGCCTCAAGGCCGATCAGTGCACCGCTTTCGAGATCGATCTGCGGCTGATAAAACAGGCTGAACTGGCGCCGCCGCAAGGCGTCGCGGATCTCGTTGTCGAGTTCACGCTGCAGTTTCATGCGCTGTGCGAGCTTGGAATTGAACGCGAAGAACTGATTGCGACCGGCCGCCTTGGCCTGGTACATGGCGATATCGGCGTTGGCAAGGAGCGCTTCCGGATCGTCGGCATCATCGGGAAAGACCGCAATGCCGATACTCGCGCCGACATGCTGATCGATGCCGGCCAGCAGATTTTCGGTGCTCATGCGATCGATGATGAGCTGGGCCAGTGGCTCGGACTGCCCGCGCAGGATGTTGGGCTGCACGATCAGGAACTCATCGCCGCCCATGCGGGCGACGAGGTCCTCGGGCCCGGCACAGTCGACGAGAACGCGCGCCACGCGCGCAAGCAGTGCGTCGCCGCGACCATGGCCGAAGGTATCGTTGATTTCCTTGAATTCGTCGAGGTCGATCAAAAGCAGGCCGACGCGACCCTCGGAATGGCGCGCCTTTTCAATGGCGAGCCTTAACACCTCGTCGGCGCGGTTGCGGTTGGCAAGGCCGGTGAGCGCGTCATGCAGCGCCATGAACTCGGTGCGCGCCGCCGCGGCCGCGCGCTCCGCGCTTTCCAGTGCGAGGGCCACCAAAAGCGACAGACCGGCGGCAAACGAGATCTCGTCCGGTTGCCAGGTCCTTGGACCTCCGGCGGATTCAAGGCTCATGACACCGACCGTCTTGCCCTCGCGCGCAACCGGAAAATCGAGCATGGCACCGACATTGGCGCGCTTTAGCCGCTCGACATGGGCGGCACTGACAGCGGCGTGATCGCGCACGTCGTTGACAACAATCGGCCTGTGGCTGTGCAACTCGCGCACGTAAAGCGGAAAATGCTCTTCGTGAATCGTCTCGCGCATGGGGTCGGACACCTGCGTCGTGTCGCAGAACGTGTGCTCACAGCGGAAATGGCGCGATGCCGGCTCAAAGCGCCAGAAACTCGCACTCTGGATACACAGTTTTTCGGCCGCAGTGCGCGTGATGCGCTCGATGCACTGCTTGAAGTCCGCAGGCGTTTGCGTGGCGAGATCGAACAGCGCCTCGCGCAGGCGCGAGGCGTGGACCAGGCGCCGCTGGTTCTCGCGATCCTCTTCGACCTCGTCGGAAATGTCGCGCGCGTTGACCACGATGCCGCCGATGCGGGCAATCTGCAGGCAATTCTTGGGACGACACGACAGGGTCCGCATCGTGCCGTCCTTGTGGCGCACCTCGACGGGCAAACTTGCGCTTTGGGCTTCCTCATCACCTGCAAGCACGCGCGAGAGGACCTGATGGGCGCCGGCGACGTGTTCAGCCTTCAGGAACGCCTCGAAGCGCTCGCCAACCATCTCAGAGGCGCGATAACCGAGCACCTGCTCAACCGAGGGGCTTGCAAAACACACCGAAAAATCGTGGTCGAGCACGAACGTCAGGTCCCACTGGTGCGTCGAAAGCGCGCGGTAATACTCTTCCATTTCGCGCAATTCGCGCCTGAGTTCCCGCTCCGCCGTAATGTCGCGCACCTGCCATACGGCGTCTGCCCCGAACGCATTTTCGCCGGCAAGCAGGTGCACCACGATTTCTGCCATGAACGCGCTGCCGTCGGCACGCATGAGCAGGTGCTCAACGCGCGCCACGCCGCGATCAAAAGCGACCTGGCGCACGCGCTCGAAGCGCTCGGCGCTTCTTGCGCCGGCGAATATCGACGTGACGGAGGGCTCGGCAACGGCCCCTTCACGGCTGCCAAACAGGGCATGCCAACTGCCATTGGCGCGCCGGATGCGACCGCCGCGCACGGCGGCAACGGCCAGCGTCGGGTGGTTCATCATTGCCGATAGCACGCGCGCGGTCGAAAATGGACCGGTGGCAAGGAAATCGGTACGTTCGGGATCGTTCACGGCAGACGCACGTCCTCGGTGAACATCGGCAAGGGCCGATGTGCAGGCTAACCCGTGAGTATTTCACACCCCCAAGGAACCGAACATAGGGAAAATTGCACGTGCAAACGGGTAATAAGCCACTCGGTATTGAGCCTACCGCCGAAAGACACTGCTGCGGCGCGAGCCAGTACACTTGTTAACCTTTTCGCCATCTAACGCCAATGTTCAACGCCTTGCTGCTCGAAAAAACCGATGCCGGCGTCAACGCCGGGGTGCGGCAACTCGAGACCTCGGCACTGCCAGCCGCAGAGGAAGCGGTGCTGGTGTCGGTCGAATATTCCACAATCAACTACAAGGATGCACTGGCCATCACGAACCGCGGGCCGGTGGTGCGCAAGTGGCCGATGGTGCCGGGAATCGACGGTGCAGGCCTGGTACTGGAGAGTTCCCATCCGCGCTTTGGCGTTGGCGATCACGTCCTCCTCAATGGTTTTGGCGCGGGCGAAGCGCACTGGGGATGCCTCGCGCAGCTGGCGCGCATGAACGGCAACTGGCTGATCAGCCTGCCAGAGGTTTTCACGCCGCGCGATGCGATGGCCATCGGCACTGCCGGCTATACCGCGATGCTTTGCGTGCTCGCGCTGGAAGACGCCGGGCTAAAGCCAGGCTCAGACCCGGTTCTTGTCACCGGCGCCGCGGGCGGGGTGGGCAGCTTCGCCATCGCGTTGCTTGCCGCAGGCGGCCATGAAGTCATCGCCTCGAGCGGAAAATCGACCGAACACGAGTACCTGAAGCGGCTTGGCGCGAGCCAGGTCATCGATCGCGCGAGCCTTGGCGCTCCGGGCAAGCCGCTGCAGAAGGAGCGCTTTGCAGCGGTTATCGACTCGGTCGGGTCGCACACCTTGGCCAATGCCTGTGCGCAGGTGCGCTACGGCGGCGTTGTTACCGCGTGCGGACTCGCCCAGGGCATGGATTTTCCGGCAAGCGTGGCGCCATTCATCCTAAGGGCGGTGCGGCTGATTGGCATTGACAGCGTGATGGCACCGATCGCACTGCGTGAGCGCGCCTGGAACCAGCTCGGCAGAAGGCTCTCGCGCGAAACCATCAATGCCATCGCCCCGACCACGGTCGAGCTGGCAGCCAGCATCGACACGGCGCATGCACTCATGGAGGGACGCATGCGCGGCCGTACCGTCGTTGCAATCCATTGAGTCCCGCACCATGAGCGCGGCGCCGGTCGCGCTTTTGCTCGCCAGCGGCAAAGGCAGCCGCTTTGATCCCAGCGGCTCGAAAAACAAGCTTTGCGAGCGGCTTGCCAACGGCAGCACGGTGCTTGCCACGAGCGCTGCAAATCTTCTTGCTGCAGGACTTGAGGTGGTCGTCGTCGCGCCTGAAGACGAGCGCCTGCGTGCCGCAGTTGCAGAAAGCAGAATCACCTGGTGCGCAAATCCCGACCCCGCGCTTGGCATGGGCCATTCGATTGCCATTGGCGTTCGGGCCACGCGCAACGCCCGCGCGTGGCTTGTCGCGCTGGGCGATATGCCTTTCATCGCACCTGCGACCATCGGCGCCGTTTTGCAGGCGCTCGAGGACGGCACGGCGCTTATCGCCGCGCCTGAGATTGGCGGCGTAAGAGGCCATCCGGTTGCGTTTTCCCGCGCCCTTTACGACGAATTGCTGGCGCTTTCGGGCGATGCCGGCGGCAAGGCCCTCTTTGCCCGGCACGCGGTCACAGCGGTCAGAACCGACGATTACGGTATTCTGCGCGACATCGACCGTCCAGACGATCTGCCGGTATGACGCGCGCAAAACCCACGAAAAAGACCAAACCGGCAGCCGAGCCTGCCAGGGGGCCGAATTACCGCATCGCCATCGCTGATGCCCATGCGCATCTGTTTGCGGTGTCGACATGCATCGATGCGCCCGATGCGTCAGGACAGATCGTCACGCTTCCCTCCTGGACGCCAGGCAGCTACCTGATGCGCGAATTCGCCCGGCATATCGTCGAGATTCGCGCCGCGACGCCTGGCAAGCGACGGCCGCGCAGCGTTGATCTGGTCAAGCTCGACAAGTGCACGTGGCAGGCAGCCGCCTGCGCCGGGCCGCTCGTGATCGACTATCTGGTCTATGCCTTCGATCTTTCCGTGAGGGCCGCGCACCTTGACGCATCGCACGCCTTCTTTAACGGATCAAGCGTCTTTCTGGCGGTGGCAGGTCAGGAGCAACGCAGCCACCGCATCGACATTGTCAAGCCGGCCGGAGATGCGTTTAGCGGCTGGCGCGTCGCCACGACGATGACCGGCGAGTCCGTCTCGCCTCAGGGCTTTGGCACCTACGTTGCGAGGGATTACAGCGAACTGATCGATCACCCGGTCGAGATCGGGTCGTTTCAGACCATCCGCTTCATGGCCTGCGGCACGGCACATGACTTCGTCATCAGCGGAGCTGTGCCCAATCTCGATGCAAAGCGGCTGGCGGCCGACACCAAACGCATTTGCGAGACGCAAATCAGGCTCTTTGAACCCTCGCGCCAGGTCGCGCCTTTTGCGCGCTACATGTTCCTGACGACGGCAATTGGCGAGGGCTACGGCGGCCTTGAGCACCGCTC
This sequence comes from Gammaproteobacteria bacterium, assembly GCA_903970185.1. Lineage (GTDB taxonomy): Bacteria > Pseudomonadota > Gammaproteobacteria > Burkholderiales > Burkholderiaceae_D > CAJCIC01. The sequence goes on along the minus strand of CAJCIC010000027.1, from coordinate 14,627 downwards.
ATCAACCGCACTGATCTGCTCGCGCGACGATCTGCCACGAACCCATCACCCGGGCCGTGAAGACAGTTACCGCGCATTTCTTGGGCTTGTGAGCCACGAATACTTCCACAGCTGGAACGTCAAGCGCATCAAACCGGCGGCGTTCGTGCCCTACCGCCTCGATCGAGAAAACTACACGCGCCTGTTGTGGATCTTCGAGGGTTTCACAAGCTACTACGACGACCTGACACTGGTGCGCGCCGGGCTCTTGAGCGAGAACCAGTACCTGGCGCTGCTTGGCAAGACCATCAATGAGGTCAGCCGCACGCCAGGCGCGCGTCGCCAAAGCGTCGCCGAAAGCTCGTTTGACGCCTGGATCAAGTACTACCGGCAAGACGAAAACTCGCCGAACGCGATCATCAGTTACTACCGCAAGGGTTCGTTGATCGCCCTGGCCCTGGATTTGCGCATCCGCTTTCTCACCCACTCAAAAAAGAGCCTCGACGACGTCATGCGCCATCTCTGGCAAAAGCTCGGCGCCAAGTTCGATGAAGGTCAGGATGTCGGCCTTGGCGAGGGCGAGTTTGCGCAAGCCGTCCTGGCTGCGACAGGGGTTGACGTGACTGACGATGTGGCACGCTGGGCCTATGGCGTTGGCCCATTGCCGCTTGCCGAGCTCTTTGCACCCTTTGGGATCAAGATGAGTTTCGAGCATGCCGCCCAGCACCCGGGGCTTGGCGCGAAATGCGCGGCTGACCCGCTTGGCTGTCGCATCGTCACTGCCTATGACGGCGAAGCGGCGCAACGTGCAGGCCTTTCGGCCAACGACGTGGTGATTGCCATCGATGGCCTGCGCATCACGCATGCGACCCTTGCGCGCGTGCTCAAGCGCTACTCGGCCGGCCAGCGCGTGGAAGTGCATGCATTCAGGCGTGACGAACTCAAGCGCGTGACGCTCGCGCTTGACGAAGAGCCGCCAAGCGAGTGCCGTGTTTCTGCCGATCGCGGCAACCGCCACCGCAGTGCATGGCTAAAGGAGAGCGCATGAGCCGCGCCCTGGCGTTCATCGAGTCGCGCTCGCGACGCGACTGGATCGCAGCTGGCGTCGTCCTTGCTGTTGTCCTCGTCGCGATCCTCCTGCCTGTCATGCACAATCGCGAGCAGCGCGAGATCGAGGCTGTCGTCGCGCGCTCGAGCGCGGTCCTCATCGATGCCGTACAAAATCCGGCAATCTTCGATGGCGACCCTGCCGACGCCCACCAGGCGCTCGAGGCAGATAGCCGGCAGCTGTCGATGCTTCACGACAAGCTCGTGCTCTCGCACTACTATTTTGCCCACAGCGCACTTGTCGCCGGGCTGGATTACACCGACTACACCCAGCGCATCGGGACCAAGCTTTTGCAAGTCGGCTCTGCCGAGGTTAATGCACGCAACCTGCTTGCAGACTACGACCGGGCGGTCGCCAACCTCAAGGGATCGACCCTGGCCAACCGCCCTGAGTTCCAGCAGCAGGTCAACGACATCGCACCCCGGGCGCGCAACGCCGCTGATCTCGCCTATCAGGAATGCCAGCTGTTGAGTTCGCTCACGCGCCAGTTTGGCGTCACCCAGGCGCTCGCACTGCAGCACCTGCGATCACTCGGTCCTGACGTGCTGGCAGCCGTCGGATCGCTGCGTCCGGCGATCGTCGCTGCGACCGAAAAAACCCTGGCGCAACGCAGGCGCTTCAATCCAGACGCCCACTAGCGAGAGCCACTCGCGCCGGCCACGAGCTTTTTCAGCGCCAGTCCGGGATCCTCCTCGATCATGAACGCTTCGCCGATCAGGTAGGCATGGATGCCCGCTGCAGCAAGCATCGCAAGATCGGCCTTGTGGTGGATGCCCGACTCGCTGATGAGAAGACGGCTCGCATCGATCCCTGCGGCGAGCGCCACGCTGGTTGAAATATCGGTCTTGAACGTGCGCAGGTCGCGGTTGTTGATCCCGATCAAGGCATCGTCGATGGTCAGCGCCGTAACGAGCTCGGCCTTGTCGTGCACTTCAACCAGCACCGCCATGCCCAGCTGCCTCGCAAGCTGCGCCAAGGCGCGCATCTGTTCGGCGGGGAGCGCGGCTACGATCAACAGGATGCAATCGGCGCCAAGCGCACGCGATTCGATCACCTGATAGTCGTCGATGATGAATTCCTTGCGCAGAATCGGCAGCGTGCACGCGGCGCGCGCGCGCACCAGATCGCTACGCGAACCGCGGAAGAATTGTTCGTCGGTCAGAACCGAAATGCACGTGGCGCCGCCTTTCGCGTAGCTGACGGCAAGTTCTGCCGCATCGAAGTCCTTTCGAATCACACCCTTCGAAGGAGACGCACGCTTGATTTCGGCAATCACCGCGGGCAGTCCTTGCTCGATGCGCTCGCGCAAGGCGCGAGCAAAGCCCAGGGGCTTTGGCTGCAGGCGCGCCATGGCTCTGACATCGGCTTCAGACATGCGCCGTTTTGCGGCCGCCACTTCGTCGCGCTTGACGGCCAGGATGGTGTCCAGGATGTCGGCCATGCGAGAGTTCCTAGGACGCCTTTGCGAGCATTTGTGTGCACGCGACGAACTGCTCGAGCTTTCTCAGGGCGGCGCCACTTTCGATGGCCTCGCGCGCCAGTGCGAGACCGGCTGCAATGCCATCCGTGACGTCGGCCACATAAAGCGCGAGCGCAGCGTTAAGCAGGACGATTTCCCGTGCTGCGCCGGCGCGATTGCCCAGGGCTTCACGCACCATTGCCGCAGACTCGATTGCACCATCGACTTTGAGCGTGCGATTGGAGACCATCGCCATGCCAAAATCCTCCGGGTGAATCTCATACTCGGTGACGACGCCATTCTTGAGTTCGCCAACCAGCGTCGCCGCACCCAGCGAGGCTTCGTCCATTCCGTCCTTGCCATAGACCACCATGACATGATTGCTGCCAAGGAGCTGCAAGACGCGAACCTGAATGCCGACCAGATCAGGGTGAAACACGCCCATCAGCTGGTTTGGCGCACCGGCCGGGTTGGTAAGCGGTCCAAGAATGTTGAAGATGGTGCGAACGCCAAGCTCCTTGCGTACCGGCGCAACGTTTTTCATGGCCTGATGGTGCGATGGCGCAAACATGAAGCCAACGCCTGTCTCGGCAATGCAGCTTGCAACCTGTGCGGGCGCGAGCGTGACCACCGCGCCAAGCGCTTCAAGCACGTCGGCGCTGCCCGATTTTGACGACAGGCCACGGTTGCCGTGCTTGGCGATGCGCGCGCCGGAGGCTGCGGCAACGAACATCGCCGCAGTCGAGATATTGAAGGTCGAAGCGCCGTCGCCGCCGGTGCCGCAGACATCGACCAGATGGCTCTTGTCCTCGAGCGTGACCGGCGTGGCAAATTCGCGCATCACCTGGGCTGCCGCGGCGATCTCGCCAATGGTTTCCTTCTTCACGCGAAGTCCCATCAGCAGGGCCGCCATGGTCGGCTGGGCCATTTCGCCTTTCATCATCATGCGCACGAGATGCAGCATTTCGTCATGGAAGATTTCGCGGTGTTCGATACACCGCGTCAACGCCTGCATCGGGGTGATGGTCATTCGGGTTCCTCAGGGGGTTCTGTGCAAGAAATTCTTGAGCAGCGCATGGCCATGCTCGCTTAGGATCGATTCGGGATGAAACTGGACGCCTTCGATGGGAAACTGGCGATGGCGCACGCCCATGATTTCGCCATCGTCGCTGGTCGCAGTCACGGCAAGCGCGCTTGGCAGGCGCAAGGCATCGATTGCGAGCGAGTGATAGCGCGTCACGGTGAAGCGGTCGGGCAGGCCGAAAAAGACGCCTTCTTGTCGGTGGTTGACGAGATCGGTCTTGCCGTGCATCAGGCGCTTGGCCCGGATCACATGGCCGCCAAAGGCCGAGGCGATCGCCTGGTGGCCAAGACAGACGCCAAGCACCGGTGTGGTCGGGCCAAAGCGCTGCAACACCGCGATCGACACGCCCGCTTCAAGCGGCGTCGAGGGCCCAGGCGAAATGCAGATGCGAGAAGGCGCCATCGCGGCGATCTCATCGAGCGTGACACGGTCGTTGCGACGCACCTGCACCTCTTCGCCAAGCTCGGCAAAGTACTGCACGAGGTTGTAGGTAAACGAGTCGTAGTTGTCGATCATGAGAAGCATGGCTTCACCAAACAGATGAGAAACGAATGACGGGCTTCGGGTGTTCGCCGCGACCGGCGGTGCCTCTAGCCGAGGCAGAAATCGAGAGGAGCTAGCGCCACCAGCGGGCGCGAAGCGAATTGCGGGGGGAGGTGAAGTTTTGCATATGTGCCTTGATTCTAGCGCGTTTGGGCGGTGCCGTCTTCACTGCGCCTTGGCATACGCCTTGTGGTAGAAGGCCTCGAACGCCATCAGCACGCGATCGACCTTGGCTTCATCGATGTCCAGATGCGTCACAAGCCGCGTCACGGCCGAGACCGTGGCGACGATGTTGCATGCGCGCAGGTGGCGCTTGAGCGGCTCGACATCGGCAGGTGGAATCTCGACAAAAAAGATGTTGGTTTGCGGCATCGTGACCTTCAGCGCGCCAAGGGCTGCGAGACCCTGGGCAAGGCGCTTTGCATTGTCGTGGTCAAGGGGCAGGCGGGCGACGTTGTGATCGAGCGCATAAAGGCCGGCCGCGGCAAGAACGCCGGCTTGCCTCAGGCCGCCGCCAAGCATGGTGCGCCAGCGCCTTGCACGCTCGATGAATGCGACGGAGCCGCAAAGTACCGAACCCACGGGTGCCCCGAGTCCTTTTGACAGGCAGATCGAGACTGAATCGAACGGCGCACAAAGCTCGGCAATGGGCCTTGCCGCAAATGCCGCGGCATTGAACACGCGCGCGCCGTCAAGATGCATCGACAGTCCATGTTCGCGAGCGAGTTTTGCGACGTCGTCGACGTAGCCTTGCGGCAGGACCTTGCCGCCGATGGTGTTTTCAAGGGCGATCAGCCGCGTCATGGCGAAATGCTCATCGTCGGGTTTGATCGCCGCGCGCAGCTTCGCGACCGGGATGGTGCCGTCTGGCGCATTTTCGATGGGTTGTGGCTGGATGCTGCCAAGCACCGCTGCGCCGCCGGCTTCGTGCGAATACGCATGGGCATCCTGGCCCACCAGATATTCTTCGCCGCGCGCACAGTGCGTCATGAGCGCGGTGAGATTGCTTTGGGTGCCGCTTGGCATGAAAAGACCCGCCTCAAAGCCGGCCAGCGCCGAGAGCCTTTGCTCGAGTTTTCTGACCGTGGGGTCGCCGCGATAGGCGTCATCGCCGACCTCGGCCGCAGCCATGGCTGCGCGCATTTGCGGGCTCGGCAGCGTCACCGTGTCCGAACGCAAATCGACTGGGGCATCATCCATCAAAGGTCTCCGTCAAGGCCATCTTGCACCTGCTCGGCAGCGCGAAGCACCGCTCGCGCCTTGTTTTCGGTTTCACGCCATTCGCTCTCGGCAATCGAATCGGCAACGATGCCTGCGGCTGCCTGAACGTGCAGAAGGCCCTCCTTGACGATACCCGTGCGAATGGCGATGGCAAGGTCCATCGCGCCGCTAAAGCTGAGATAGCCACACGCCCCGCCATAGAGGCCGCGCTTGGTAGGTTCGAGCTCGTCGATGACTTCCATCGCGCGCACCTTGGGCGCCCCGGTTAGCGTTCCCGCGGGAAAGCACGCGCGCAAGACATCCATGCTCCCGAGGCCATCCAGGAGCCGTCCCTGAACGCTCGAGACGATGTGCATGACGTGCGAATAACGCTCGACTGCGAGCCTCTCGGTGACCTCCACCGAGCCGGTCTTGGCGATCCGGCCAACGTCATTTCGCGCCAGATCGATCAGCATCACATGCTCTGCGATCTCTTTCGGATCGGCCAGCAGTTCGCGCTCGAGCAGGCGATCTTCGGCGGGCGTGGCACCGCGCGGCCGGGTGCCGGCCAGCGGGCGAATGGTGACGCGTTGTTCCGCTGGATCACGCTCGTCGGCCTCCTGGCGCACGAGGATTTCCGGCGACGAGCCAACGACGTGAAATCCACCGAAGTTGTAGAAATACATGTAGGGAGAAGGATTGAGCGAGCGCAGCGCGCGGTAGAGCGTGAGCGGCGAGTCTCGAAACGGCTTGACGATGCGCTGGCCGATTTGCACCTGCATCAGCTCGCCCTCTTCGATCAGGGCCTTGGCCTTGATGACCGCAGCGAGATAATCGTCCTTTGCGAATTCGCGCGTCACCTCGGTTGCCATGCTCGGCTGGCTGTAGGGAATGTCGACCGGACGGCGCAGCCGTAAGCGCAACTCGCGCACACGCGCGCGCGCGCGCGAGTAGGCCTCAGGCAGCGTCGGATCGGCGTAGACGATGAGGTAGATCTTGCCCGCGACGTTGTCGATCACGGCCAGCTCTTCGGTCAAAAGCAGGACAATGTCGGGGATGTCCAGGGGATCGGGCTTTGTCGCAGGCCCAAGCCGCTCCTCGATATGGCGCACCACGTCATAGCCGAAATAGCCGGCAAGGCCACCACAAAACCTCGGCAACCCGGGCCCGACAAAGGCCTTGAAGCGGGCGCGGAAGCGATCGACAAATTCGAGCGGATTGCCACCTTCTGCCTCGGTGACGCGGCCATCGGTGACGATTTCGGAGAGGGCCTCGCTGCCATAGCCCCTCGCCCTGATCAACGTGCGGGCGGGCAGGCCAATGAACGAATAGCGACCGAAGCGCTCTCCGCCCACCACCGACTCGAGCAGGAAACTGTTGGCGCCACCTTTTTCGACGTGGGCCAGTTTCAGGTACAAAGACAACGGCGTATCGAGATCAGCAATCGTCTCGGAAATCAGGGCGATGCGGTTATAGCCTTGCGCCGCCAGGGAATTGAATTCAAGTTCAGTCATGACCCACCCGAAATGGCGATCGGCATCGTTGCGATCGCGGGATTTTTCGACTCCGCTGCGGGCCCATACCACGGCCGCAACGGCCACCAGCGCCTGTCACCAGCGACGCCAGGAGGGCGAGATCGGGATGATCCGGTGAGTTGCCGAAAAATGCGAGGTCATAAGGGGAAATCGACGGTTAGTTCAGGGTGGCATGCATCCAGCCACTGGCCTCGACTAGCGTTGCCACTATAGCATCGGCGCCCAGGGTTCGCACCGGCACCTTGGGGCTGTAGCCATAGTCAACGAGGACGCAACGACAGCCGGCGCTGCGTGCGGCGGCGAGATCGTTCTCGGAATCGCCGACCATCAAGACCTCGTCTAGTGCAGCGTTCATCCTGCCCGCAGCAGCAAGCAGAAGGTCAGGCGCAGGCTTGAGCGCCAGGGCTTGGCCACCACCAACGACGACATCGAAATGATCGCGTAGTCCCATGCGGGTCACGAGCGCGAGCGCAAGCTCCTGCGGCTTGTTGGTGACGCAGGCGATCGAGACGCCGTTCTTCTCGAAGGCCAGAAGGCCATCGACCACGCCCGGGTAGACTCTCGCATTGGTGCCGTTCAATTCGGCGTAGGCGGCAAGGTAGGCCTCAAGCGCGCTTTTGGCATCCCAGGGCGCGCCTTGCGACTGGTGCTGCATGACCTGGTTGACCAGATGGGCCGATCCCTTGCCGATCCAGCCGCAGACCGCTTCAGGTGAAGGCGGCTCGACGTCAAAGCGCCTGCACATGACGGCAATCGCCGCATGGATATCGGGCACGGTGTCAATCAGCGTGCCGTCAAGATCGATCAGTACGGCGCGCGCCATCTAGACCGAGGCCAGCGCATCGCGCATGCGTTGCATCACGCCGCGGTATCCGCCATCCTCATCCCTGGCCCCGAAAATCGCCGACCCCGAGACGAACGAACAGGCGCCGGCGCGGCCGATTTCGGCCACGTTTTCGGTTTTCACGCCACCATCAACTTCGAGCAGGATCGATTTTCCGGTCTTGGCGTGGTGCTCATCGATGCGCTTGCGGACTTCGGCGATCTTAACCAAGGTCTCGGCGATGAAGCTCTGGCCGCCAAACCCCGGATTCACCGACATCAAAAGGATAAGATCAAGGCGATCCATGACGTAGTCGATGACCGCTGGCGATGTACCGGGATTCAAGGCCACGCCGGCGCGGCAGCCGTGATCACGGATTAAGGCCAGCGTACGATCGAGGTGTAAGGTCGCTTCGGGATGAACCGTAATGATGTTGGCGCCGGCCTTGGCAAATTCCGGGATGATCTGATCGACGGGGCTGACCATCAGGTGCACGTCCAGGGTCACCGGTTTGCCGTCGTGGACGGCATAAGGCTTGATTGCCGCGCAAACCATCGGACCGATGGTCAAGTTCGGAACGTAATGATTGTCCATGACGTCGAAGTGGATGAAGTCCGCACCGGCAGCACTTACCCGGGCGACCTCTTCGCCCAGCCGGGCAAAATCGGCTGAGAGGATGCTCGGTGCAATGCGATAATCCTTCATCGACGGGTCTATTTTCGAGTGGCGCCGTGATCATTCTATACGAGCTGAAAAGACCGGTACCGGGCCCGTTTTTTTTGACGAGAGCGCAATGAACCGTTACGAATGTACTGTCTCAGTACGCACCCTGTACGTCGAGGAACAGTCCAATCCCGACAACCAGCATTACGTGTTTGCCTACACCGTCACGATCCGCAACACCGGCTCGGTCGCAGCCCAGGTGATCAGCCGACACTGGGTTATCACCGACGCCGACGACAACGTGCAGGAGGTGCGCGGGCTCGGCGTGGTGGGACACCAGCCGCTGCTTCAGCCTGGCGAGCAATTTGAATATACAAGCGGTACCGCACTTGCAACTGCGGCCGGATCGATGTTTGGCGAATATTTTCTGGTCGCCGAAGACGGCACACGGTTCGAGGCGCCGATTCCCCAGTTTTCCCTGGCTGTGCCGCGCACGCTGCATTAGTGGCCCGGTTTTTCAGTCGTAACGCCGCAGCCAGCATCGCCTTGGTGCTCTCAGGCTGCGCCGGCGTTGCCGAACTGCCGCGACCGTCAGTTGCGCCTGCCGCGCCGCCTCTGGCCACCGTCCAGATAAGCCCGCCTGACATCCGCCTTGAGGCCGTCGACTACGCAGCGCTTCCGGGCTGGAACAACGATGCGCATGCTCGCGCATTGCCGGCCCTTCTTGCCTCGTGTGGCGCCCTCGCCCGCGAGCCGCGCTGGCAGCCATTTTGTGACGCGCTGAAGAAGGCCGGGAGTTCGGACGCACAGATCCGCCATCTGATCGAAACCTGGCTCACGCCATTTCGGGTGGTGGCAGCGGGCGGCGCCACGAGCGGCCTCGTCACCGGCTATTACGAGCCCCTGCTGCGTGGCATGCGCAGCCGGCAAGCGCCATTTTTGACCCCGCTCTACCGCGTGCCTTTGGACCTGATTGACGTCGACGCAGCCCTCGTGCCGGAACTTTCCGGCGCGAACCTGCGCGGGCGCCTTGTTGGCCGCACCCTCGTGCCCTATCCCACCCGCGCAGAACTGTCGGCCTCGCACGCACTTGCCGGCCAGGAAATGGTCTGGGTGGACGATCCGGTTGAAGCCTTCTTCCTGCAAGTCCAAGGCACAGGGAAAATCCAGATCGTCGACGCCGAGCATGGCGAGACCATCCGCCTGGCCTATGCCGACCACAACGGGCAGCCCTACCGTTCGATCGGCAAGAGGCTCATCGAGCAGCACGAGCTGGCGCAAAGCGAGGCGTCGATGCAGGGCATCAAGGCCTGGCTCAGCGCACATCCCGAGCGCGCGGACGAGCTTTTCAACGTCAATCCGCGCGTGGTTTTTTTCAGGGAAGAGAAGGTCACCGATGCCAGCCTTGGCCCGAAAGGAGCCCTCGGTGTTCCGTTGAGCGCTGGGCGCTCGATTGCGGTTGACCCGAAGGTTGTGCCGCTTGGCACGCCGGTGTTTCTGGCGACATCGTTGCCCAATAGCGCCATGCCGCTTGAGCGGCTTGTCTCAGCCCAGGATACGGGTGCTGCGATCGTGACCGCGCCAGGAAGCGCCGTGCGCGTCGATCTCTACTTTGGCTCGGGTGCGCAAGCCGGAGACGATGCCGGTCGCATGAAAGCTCAAGGCCGGATGTGGCTGCTGCTGCCCAAGGGCAGCTAGGCGCCTAGCCCGCAGCCGCGATCATCTTGCCGATCTCCTCATCCGTGATCGCACCGGGCACGCGTTTGCCGTTACTGAAGAACAATGTTGGCGTGCCACTCACGTCGAGCTTCTTGCCAAGCGCGACGTTCTGATCGATGGTCGCCGAATTGCATCCACTGGCAGGCGCGGTGGGCGCGCTGCCGTTCATCATCCATGTACTCCATGCCTTGGCGGGATCCTTGGCGCACCAGATCGCCCTGGATTTCGCCACGGAATCGTCTCCGAGCACCGGATAGAGGAACACGTAAAGGGTGACGTCACTGATACTTTCGAGCGAATGTTCGAGACGCTTGCAATAGCTGCAATTGGGGTCTTCGAAGATCGCAATCTGCGACTTGCCGCTGCCCTTGACGATCTTGATCGCGGAGTTGAGCGGCAGATCGGCGAGCTTGACCTTGGGCAGCGTGCTCTCCTTCAAGGCGTCGACGCGCTCGGCCGTGAGGTCGACGCGGGCGCGCAGGTCGATCAGGTTGCCGGTAAAGACATAGTCGCCCTTGACGTCCGAATAGATCAGCTTGGTCCCCACGCGCACCTCGTAGAGCCCTGCGATGGGCAGCGGCGTGATCTCATCGACGGTCAGCTTTAGCCGCTCCTCGATGGTCTTTTTCAGTTCGGCCTCGGCTGGCGTTAGCGCTGCGGGCTTTTGCGACATCGCCGGGGGCGCGTCAGGCGCGGGCGTTGCAGCTGGCGTTGCCGCAAATGCCCCAATAGGAAGCGAAAGCGCAAGAAACAAGACGGTCAGGCGGTTCATGTGAAATTCCTAGAAGCCGAATGCGGCATTTTGAAGCGCATGCCCGATGAGCTGGTTCTTCAGTGGCGGCATGCGGTTAAGCGCAGCCATGCCAAGGCCGGCCAAAGGTGCAAGCATCCCGGACGGCCTGCCGAAAAGCAAATTCAGCGCATCCGTAGCCGTCGCCATGGTCATGACAGCTTCCTTGCGCCGACGTTCAAAACTTCGCAGCAGTCGCAATTCGCCAAGGCTGCGCTGCGGTCCGCGGGCTGACAGGATTTCTGCCAGCACGCGCGCGTCATCAAGACCGAGATTCAAGCCCTGGCCGGCAAGCGGATGGATCACGTGGGCGGCATCGCCGACCAGCGCGACACCGGGCTTGACCCAATGGCCAACCGAGAGGCGCCGCAGGGCAAACGACGACACCTCGCTCACCGGGGAGAGCGTGCCCAGCGCCTTGCCGGCATAAGGCGCGAGGCGCGAGGCGAATTCGACTGGCGAGCGGTTCGCAAGATCTGCCGCGAGCGCCTCAGGCGCTGACCAGACCAGCGACACCCGTCGTCCGGGAAGTGGCAAGAGCGCGATGATGCCTTCATCGGAAAACCACTGGTAGGCACAATCGTGGTGCGGCAACTCGATTGCAAAGTTCGCAACAAATCCGGTCGCGCCGAGCGACTTTTCCTTGCTGGTGATGCCCGCTGCCTCGCGCACCGCCGAGTCAATGCCATCGGCGCCGACTGCAAGCTTGGCCTTCAGGCCAAAGCCGTCGCCATGAACCACGACACCGTCGGTGCTGACTTCAAGCCCTGTCACCGTGCCGCGCACAAAGCGCACGTTCTTCTGAAAGCCAAGCGCGCTTTTCAAGGCGCCGACAAGCGCGTTGTGACCAACCATGAACGCCAGGGCCTGGGCACCGCTTTGATAGGCCCCAAAATGCAGTTCCGACCACGTCCCGTCGCGGCCGAACACCCGCATATCGGTCGCAACGCCGATGCGCCCGGCATCGAGCTGGTGCCAGATGCGCAAGTCCTCAAGAAAACGACGCGTCGCCGGGCTTAGCGCATAGACTCGCGTCTCAAGCGGCTCTGTCGCAGCGGCATTCACCGTCTTGGACTTGGCATGCGGAGCGATCACAGCAATGGATGAGCCGCCCTCGGAGAGCGCAAGGGCAAATGCAAGCCCGACAATACCCGCACCCGCGACGGCAACGTCGGTCGTCTCAGACGTTAAAGTCCGCGAAATGGGCGATGGCTGAGAGTCGTTCACGGGAGAATTATAGCGAGGCCATCCAAAACGGCAGGGAGATTCACGTCGAAATTTGGCGCCAGAGGGCCCGGAAGCTATAATCGCGCCCTTGGCTCGGTAGCTCAGTCGGTAGAGCAGCGGATTGAAAATCCGCGTGTCGGTGGTTCGATTCCGCCCCGAGCCACCAACTCCGCGTTTCTCTTAACTCATTGATTTACGAGAACTCGGAAAACGGCTCCCGGCGGGCCGTTTTTGTTTTTGGTTGTGCAAAGGCTCCTGGAACCGGCGATTCTGGCATTTTTCTGCCAGTTGAGCTGCGGCGCCAAGGCCCGCCACTGCGGAAATCCGAGCATCACGGCGGCTCATTGCGCAGATGACGAACGGCCGTCAACCAAAATAAATGACGCGGCTACACGTGACTCCACTTTTTTTGGAGCTCACATGTTTCATCGCACCCTTTTCCTCTCCGTTGCCTTATGGGCCCGCTCAGCGGAGGTCCGTCATGGCTAAACCCTACCGCGAAGGAGCCGGCTGGTCGATGCGCCAACAGCTGAACGGCGAGCGACTGTATGTCTCTGGACACGCCACGGCCGCCAAAGCGCGAAAGGCCATGGCAGAGCTGGTCAACTCGAAGGCCGGTCCCCAAGCCGCGGGCTTCGGCGCCCGTCATACGTCCGTTGCCCAGGCGTTGCAGGACTACGGTTTGAGCCGACTGATGTTTCAAAAGGGCGCCGCCCAGGAGGTCCGTCGCATCAATCGCTACCTGCGCGCGTGCCGGCTGGATACGCTGGTCGCGACCCCGCGCGAGCCGTGTCTCGACGACGGCAAGAAGAAGAAGAAGAACGTATTTTTCAAACTTTCGCTCGCGCCCTACGCGGAAGAGCGCCGGATTCCGCATGGCCTGAACAAGTTCCGCTCGACGCTTGAGGCCGCCAGCGCAGAAAGCAGCCGACTGCGTCAGCGCCTGGCGTGCACCACGATGGCGAGCGTCACGGCGCACCAGATTCAGGATTTGGTTAAAGCGCTGCTTGCTGAGGGGAGTGCGCCGGCGACGATTAACCTCGAACGCGCGCTGCTTCGAAACCTCTTCAACTACGCTCGAAATATCTGGCACTGGTCGGACCTGACCATCAATCCGGCGATTGGCTTGAAGATGCCTGAGATTAACAACCACCGTAACCGCATCATGACGGAGGCGGAAGAGGCTCACCTTTTCGCCACCCTGGTCGACGAGTGCGACAACCCCAGCGTGGCGCAACTGTTCATTCTACTTACCGAAACGGCGATGCGGACCTCGGAGCCGCTGGTGCATGCGCGTTGGCGCGGGGTTGACTGGGATGAGCAGATTTTGACGCTCGAAGACTCCAAGACTGGCCAAAGCGAGGTGCCGTTGTCGCCGCGTGCAGTAGCTGCCCTGCGCGAGCTGGCCGCTTTGCAGGGAGGCCATCCGGCCCCTGACGCGCGGATTTGTGAAGTGTCCTACGAAAGCCTGAAGGCCTCATGGCAGCGCGCGTTGGCACGCCTCGGAATTGAAGACCTGCAGTTGCGCGACCTGCGCCACACCGCGGCGACGCGCATGGCACTGGCCAGCGGAAACATGTTTCTTGTCATGGCTCTGACTCGTCACAAGACCGCAGCGAGCGTGAAGCGCTACGTGAACATTAAAGCCAAAGATGTAGTGGATTTTATGCGGAAGCAGAATGCGACCCCGCGCACTGTGCAAGGTAATTCTGCAAACACCCATCACGGGGCAACCTATATTTGCAAACCGGATGGCGGACGTGCGCTTAGCGTTCGTCAAACGCCTGCCGGAAGGCCAAAAAACCGTGCTGAAGAGTTATTTCAAGCGCAGGCCTTGCAATGTGCCGACCGGCTAGAGCAGTCTCAGGTCCTTGCTGACCCGTTCGACGGCGCGGTCGGGCACCCTTATCTCCGGTGCCGTGGCGATGTCAGGCCAGCGCTTCACCGCAGCCCCTACCTTGTCAAGGATGTCGTCCGGGGAGCCGATGTTGAATCGGTTCGCTACTTCGCGGAAGTCCTCGCGCGTGAAGGCCTTGAATTTGCCGTTGATACCAAGCAGGTGCTCACGAGTCCATTCTCCCGTCGAGCTGTGGGCATGCGTCACATCGTATGCCGGTGCGAGGCGCCACGGTTGGCCTTGGCGAAGGATGAAACCGAAGTTCTTGGAGTGGTCGTCGCAGTTGCGCGCCATGGCATTGAACGCCATGCGGCGAAAAGCCTCCTCCCGGTCTTTATAGGGGAGGCCTAGGCGGCGAATCACGTCAAAGAGCTGGCCGTAGGAATTTGTGCCCTTCCTTTTGAAGTCCACATGGTCCATCGCGCAGAGCGTCTGTACGTGGTGCCGAACCAGCCCGTGAGCCCGGTCGAACCGCTTGGTCATGAAGTGCGCGCGGCCGTTTTCCTCGAGCAGCCGGCACGGCATCATGTCGATGCCCGCTTCTCCTGCCATGATGTGATAGGCCTGCTCGATACGTCCGTACCCGCCCGGCGTTCCGAG
>CAJCIC010000026.1 GCA_903970185.1 Gammaproteobacteria bacterium | reverse complement strand
AAGGTCGGAGACGTCGATAGCACGCGCATGACGCTGCGTATCCAGCAAGGCAAGGGCGGCAAAGATCGCTACGCCATGCTCTCGCCGGTGATGCTCGAGCGGCTGCGCACGTGGTGGCGCGTCGCCCGTGCCCAAGGCAAGATGCTCGACGGTGGTTGGCTGTTCCCGGGACTGAACCCCGTCGAGCCTCTGACCACCCGTCAACTGAACCGCGCCGTGCACGAGGCCAGACTCGCAGCGCGCATCGACAAGCAGGTCTCCCTGCATACACTGCGGCACTATTTCTCCTGGCTGACTATGTCTAGTTGAGGTGCTAAAACCCTTAATTTTGCGGTAAACGAGGTTTTGCTACTCGATATAGTCTCGGCTCCTTGCCGCCCCGATTTTCGGGATAGGAGCCAGCATGAGATATCAGCTCGACGAACAGATTATTCTGTCTGGTGCGCCTGAGGGTCCATTGGCGAAGTACCTTCGAGGATATGCGGCCTCTTTGAGACTGCAGGGATATGAAGCCCACTATTTGCAGCGGCAGGTGATGCTCGCTGCGCGCTTCAGCCAGTGGCTTGAGCGCAGGCGGGTGACGGCTGGGTGCGTCGACTCTAAACATATCACTCGATACTTGAGATGCCGACATCGTCAGCGACGAGCCTCCTGCGGCGATGTACCGTCGTTGAGGCATTTCATGGCGTACCTTCGCGGTCGGCAGGCTATCCCACCTGAAAAGACCGCGGTAATTCCGATCGCGCCGGCCGATGTCTGTACAAGAAGCTACGAGCAATATCTTCGCCAAGATCGAGCTTTGTGTCGGGCCACCATCATCAACTACGTGCCTTTTGTCCGAGACTTTCTCGAGGATAGATTCGGCAAGGGAGCAGTACGTCTTTCGTGTTTGAGAGCTAAAGACGTTGTGACATTCGTTCAGGGTCGCGCCAGACATCTGCATGTGAAGCGAGCGAAGCTCATGACAACGGCGCTGCGCTCCTTTTTTCAATACGCACGCATGCGCGGTGAGATCAGATTGGATCTGGTCGCCGCCGTTCCGATCGTGGCCAACTGGTCCATGACCTCGATCCCGCGGGCGATCGCAGCGGAGCAAACGCAAAAGCTTCTCGCCAGCATCGATCGGAAGAGCGCGATGGGACGGCGCGATTATGCGATCCTGCTGGTGCTGGCCCGGCTCGGATTGCGAGCGGGCGAAGTGATGTCCTTGGAGCTCGATGACATCGATTGGAGCACCGGGGAGCTCACCGTGCACGGCAAGGGCCGCAGGAGCCAGCTGCCGCTTACGCCGGATGTCGGCAAAGCGATCGCAGCGTACTTGCATCACGGCCGGCCCGAGTGCGCGTCGCGACGTGTTTTTCTGCGCACCCAGGCACCGATTGGGGGTTTCCACGGCGCAAGCGGCGTGGGATCCATGGTTCGACATCGACTCAAGCAAGCACGGATCAACTCGCCGACCTTCGGCACGCACCAGTTTCGTCATGGACTCGCCAGCGACATGCTGCGCCAAGGCGCATCGCTTGCCGAGATCGGCGCGGTGCTGGGTCATCAGCACCTCGATACCACTCGCATTTACACGAAGATCGATTTGAAGTCCTTGCATCCGCTGGCTCAGCGCTGGCCAGGGGGCGTGCCATGAATACGCTGCGACAGTCGATTGCCGAGTACCTGGCTCTGCGACGCAGTCTCGGCTTCAAGATGAACGATGCCGCTCGAGCGTTGCCAGACTTCGCCAAGTTCATGGAACGCCGCCGTGCCGTGTATATCACGCAGGCATTGGCGTTGAGGTGGGCACAGATTCCTACGCATGCACAACCCTCGCACTGGGCCAGCCGGCTTTGCCACGTGCGTCAGTTCGCCCGTTACCGAAGCGCAAGCGATCCGCGTACGCAGGTTCCGGCGCTCGGCCTGCTGCCATTCCAGCCCAAGCGGGCCCGGCCCTACCTCTACACCGATGAGGAGATCGAGCAGCTGTTGGACACGACGCTGCATATGCCGCTGTCGCCCAAGCATCGTAATACTTGTGCGCTGCTGCCGTGGGTCTATTACTGCCTCTTTGGCCTGCTCAGCGTCTCGGGTCTGCGCCTGGGTGAAGCGCGCAACCTCAAGCTCGAGGATGTCGACCTGAGAGCCGGCGTGCTGACCATTCGCGGCGGTAAATTCGGTAAAGACAGATGGGTGCCCATCCACCTCACCACCTGCAAGGTCTTGTCCCGGTATATCGAGCGACGCAAGCGGCATTGGGGCGCACGCCCGGTCTCCCCGTACTTGCTCGTCTCGAGCTGGGGCAACCGCTTGGATGGGGCACAGGTTCATCGGGCATTCTATGCGGCTTCGCGGCGCATCGGCCTGCGTGGTGCGCACGACAGCCATGGGCCTCGTCTGCACGATCTTCGTCATCGATTTGCCACGACAACGTTGGTGAACTGGTACCGCTCCAAGCAGGACCCCGAACGACGCCTGCCGCTGTTGAGCGCTTTTCTCGGGCATGTTCATGTCGCGGACACCCAGTGGTATCTGAGTGGATCGCCGGAGCTGATGCGCGAAGCGATGCGTCGCCTGGAGCATCGCTGGGACAGGCCCTCATGAGCGATAAGGCAAGCCTTGCTCCATTGCTTGAACGGTTCTTCCTGCAACGGTTGATGCAGCAGCGACAGGTGAGCCCACACACCATCGCCTCCTATCGCGATACGTTCTGTCGGCTGCTGAAGTTCACCCAGCAACACCTGCACACGGGGCCCTCGCAACTTCGATTCGAGCAGATCACCGCACCCTTGGTCGGGAAGTTTCTGGACCATTTGGAAAAGCACGACGGAATCAGCGTGCGCACGCGCAACCTACGCCTGACAGCGATCCATTCGTTCTTTCGATATGCGGCCTTTGAGGCGCCTGAGCACGGTTTGCAGATCCAGCGCGTCTTGGCGATTCCGAGCAAGCGCTTCACACGCACCTTGGTCGGCTTTCTCACGCGCCCGGAAGTCGATGCGCTCCTCGCTGCACCCGCCGCGAACACCTGGTCCGGCCGGCGCGACCATGCGTTCATGATGGCGGCGGTACAGACCGGCTTTCGCCTCTCGGAAATGACAGGGCTTAAGCGCGAGGATCTTATTCTTGGCGCTGGCGCCCATTTCAGAGTGATCGGCAAGGGCAGACGTGAGCGATGTACGCCGCTCGCCAAGGCGACCCGTGCCGTGCTCAAAGCCTGGATGCGTGAACCCCAACGGGGTGAGGACCATATTCTCTTTCCCAACGCCCGCGGCGGTCGGCTGACCGTTCACGGCGTTCAGTATCTGCTCAACAAGCACCGCCGCGTCGCCGCCCGCATTTGTCCCTCGCTTGAGAAAAAACGCGTCACTGTCCACCGTCTGAGACACACGATGGCCGTTGATATGCTTCAAGAAGGTGTCGATCGGTCCACCATTGCACTGTGGCTGGGTCATCAACATGTCCAGACTACTCAGATATACCTCGACGCCACACTTGCGATGAAGGAAAAGGCGCTCGCCAAGGCCACTCCCCGTAAGGCGCGACCGAGCCGCTATCGCCCCGACGATCGGCTGTTGGCCTTTCTGAAGGACCTGTGAGGCCTAAAAACTATGTCGCGTAATCAACTGAGCCCTGCACCGCAAACAGCCCCATTCCCGAGGAAACACCATGCGTTGGCCTTCTGCGCAGACATAGTCGGGCGCGCGACATAGTGTCGCCTATATCGGGCCAGATATAGGAGGCATACGACCGCGGTTCATCTGCTCAAGGCGGGCGTTGATTTCGCCACGATCAGTCAGTGGCTTGGACACGCCTCGCTCAATACGACGATGACGTATGCACGGGCGGATATCGATCTGAAGCGTCAGGCGTTGATGCAGGTCTTTCCCGATGCACCGCGGCCGCCGCGGCAGGGTCGTGTGAGTCTGGAGCGATTGGACGTAGCTGGCTGGCTGCGCCGGCTGTAATGGTACGAGGGCCCTGATCCGCTGCGGATCTGGGCCCTCTATTCGTCCCCCGGCGGGTCCGCAACGCATGACGAGTATTCCCTGCAAGAGGCGGCATTTGGCGGTCGCATGTTGAGCCCGGTCTCGGGGAGACTAGGCAGCGTCATCAACGCATTCAACGGCAGTCATGCGGAAGATTGAAGGACATGAAGCACAGAGAAGCCTGCAGAAGGG
>CAJCIC010000025.1 GCA_903970185.1 Gammaproteobacteria bacterium | reverse complement strand
CTTTTTCTCAACGGCAGCCAAACAAGCCCCGTCACCCTGCCGCAGACCGGAACCTTGAGCGTCGCCGCCTTCGATACGTCAGCGCAGGGCATGACGCGGTCCTCGGCTTTCGCTGAGCTCAATACCGCCAACGACAACTCGCTGTTCATCTCGAGCTACGGCAGCCAGCAGACGTCGGCGCTGCAACTGGCCGGCATTCTCAACCCGATCCTCTCCACCAACAACACCACCCTCAACTCGATCTTCACCACCTCGAGTTCGCTCTCCAATCAGCTCAAGCAAATCGCCAAGGTCATCTCCAAGCAGACCGCGCTTGGCAATCCGACGCGGCAGATCTTTTTTGCATCCTCGGGCAGTTTCGATACCCACGCCAACCAACTTGCCGTGCAGCAGACGCTGCTCGCCGATCTGGACACATCACTCTCGGAGTTCTATAGCGCCACGGTCGCCCTGGGGGTGCAAGACATGGTCACGACCTTCACGCTGTCGGACTTCTCGCGCACCTTCCAGCCCGCGACCGACGGCGGCACCGATCACGCCTGGGGCAGCCATCACCTCATCGTTGGCGGTGCAGTCAAGGGCGGCACCGCCTATGGCACCTTCCCGACGCTGGCACTCGGTGGGCCTGACGACGTCGCGAACAACGGCAACGGCAGATGGATACCGACGACATCGGTCGACCAGTATGCGGCAACGCTTGGCACCTGGATGAGCTTGGATTCGCAACAGCTGGCAAGCGCGCTACCCAACCTCGCGAATTTTTCGAGCACCAACCTCGGCTTTCTGAGCGCCTAGGTTTACTGCGGCGGCTGCTCGGTATCGAGCGGGGGAATCGCCATCGACGCGCCATGCTCGGCATTGAGCCCGACTGCAGGCGGGCCGCCATAGCCTGGCGGCGCCTGCGGTGGCAACGGCACGTTGCCAAGGCTCGTCTGCGACAGCGGCTGTGGATGCGGGTGTTCGATGAGCGGCACGCTGTCGCGACTGGCACTGCCTTCAAGCGTCACGCCGCGGGCATCGATTGCCGTGATCAGGCGCCCGTCGATGCGATCGCCAACGCGCACGGCCCGTGGCGGCTGGCCGGCAATGGCGATAATCGCACCGCCTTCGCCACTGGCGTCGGCAATCAGCCCCAGGGCCTGCACGTTGGGCGATGGACCGCCGGGCCTTCTCGAGCCAAACAGCGCCGCGCTTGATTCGAGGCGCTCGAGGGGATCGGCAAGCGCAAGTGACGCGTTGGCACCGACTCGTGGCGGAATCGGAAAAGCATTTCCTGCGAGAATTCGCGTGGCCCAGAAACCGGCCAGCGCGGCGCAGGCAATGACACCCAGCGCGGTCAGGACGACCTGCGCAATCTGACTTTGCGATGTGGCCAACGAGCGCGCCATAAAGCTACCGTTTCAGCGATAACAAATGCGCATGCTACTCTTAAAAGTCACGGCTTCTGTAGCACGCGCAAATGCCAAGCACAGGCTGCACAGCTTCTGAGTTGAGGAAACACTTTTGTCAATGCATCCCATTTTTTTGTCGTTTTCTTCGTTCACTGCCGCAAAACCTTCACGCCTTGAAGCAGGCCAGCGCCAGGCGCGCGGCTTTACGCTCATCGAAGTGATGGTGGTGGTTGCCATTCTTGGCATTCTCGCGGCGCTGATCGTGCCCAAGCTCGTCGGGCGCTCCGACGAGGCGCGCGTCGTTGCCGCCAAGCAGGACATCGGCACGCTGATGCAATCGCTCAAGCTCTATCGCCTTGACAACCAGCACTATCCGACCAACCAGCAAGGACTCGCAGCACTGGTGCAAAAGCCAACCACCGATCCGGTGCCGCCCAACTGGAAAGACGGCGGCTATCTCGACAAGCTGCCCAACGATCCCTGGGGGCATCCCTACCAGTACTTGAATCCGGGGCTGCACGGCGACATCGACATCTTTAGTTATGGTGCCGATGGCCAGCCCGGCGGCAGCGGCTTCGATGCCGACATCGGCTCGTGGGACCTTTGAGGATAAGGCCCGTGCACGCCACGCGCACCGCTGCGAGGAGCGGCCCGCCCGGCTATACGCTCATCGAGCTGCTTGTCGTCATGTTCGTGCTTGGCATTCTCGCCTCGATCGTTGCGCTCAACATGAAACCCCATCGCGATGCCGCGCTTGCCACCGACGCCAGTCGGCTCGCGGCGCTGTTCTCGCTTGCCGCCGACGAAGCCCAGATTCGCTCGCGCACCATCGCCTGGCAGGCCGATAGCGACGGCTACCGCTTCCTGATCGCAAGTGACAGGGGCTGGGTGGCGCTCGATGATAACGCGTTTCGCGCGCGTTCCTGGACGCAGGCGCCGGTTGCAGCAACGCTTTCAAGGGGGCACTTTTCACCGTCTCAAGGCGAAAAAATTGAAATCCCGTTCGAGAAAAATGGCGTGCAGCCGCCGTTTACGCTCGAGCTTTCAGCCGGCGATGTCGAGCTCGCGCTCGCCGCCGATGGCATCGGCCATTACAACGTGGTGCGACCCGAACCATGACGCGCAGGCCGGTCGGATTTACCTTGATCGAAGTGCTGGTTGCACTGGCCATTCTGGCCATCGTGCTCGCCGCGTCACTGCGCGCAACCGGTGTACTTGCCAATGGCCAGACGGCGCTAAGAGAACGCGCCTTTGCAGGCTATAGCGCCGACAACGCCATGGCGCTTTTGCGCATTACGCCGGCCAAACTCCTGGTTGCCGAGGACGTCATCGATTGCCCCCAGCTCGACCTGGCCTTTCGCTGCGCCACAAAAACCGGACCGACGCCCAACCCGGCGCTCAGGCGCGTTGACGTCCAGGTGTTCCTGCCCGCGGATCCCGGCCACGCGCTTGCCCATCGCGTCGCCTTCTTGTCGACGCTCAAATGACCTTTGCGCAAAGGCACCGGCAACGCCATGCGGGCTTCACCCTGCTTGAGCTGCTTGTTGCCATCAGCATCCTCGCACTGCTCGCGGTATTTTCCTGGCGCGCGCTCGATGCCATCACGCGCACGTCCGATGCGCTCAAGCTCTCGGGCGATCGCATCGACGGCGTCGCGCGCGTCTTCGCCGCCTTCGATGCCGACAGCCAGAACGCCCAGAGTGCTGATCTGCAACCCGGTGTCGTGCGCTTTACCGCGTCCGGTGGCAGCGTCGACTACCGTCTCGACAATGGCCGCCTGATGCGCCACCTGCCAGGCTTTGAGCCGGTGCCGATTGCCGAAGGCATCGCCAACATGCGCGTCGATCTGGTCCTGGTTGCGACCACCCCGGCCAACGGCGCGCTTGTCAGCCTCGCCAATGCGACTTCACCGAAGGCGAAAGCGAACAGTCCGCCATCAAAGGTGGCAGCCGTGCGCATCGTTCTTGATCTTGCCGATGGCGGCAGCGTCACGCGCTTGCTGCTACTTAATAGCGTATGAAGCAAGAGATGCGCTCGCAGCGGTCCCAGTCAGGCGTTGCCATCATCACGGCGCTGGTGGTGATTGCCGCTGCCACCGCGGCGGTGGCGGCGATGCTCTGGCACCAGTCGCTCGAGGCCAGAAAGCTCGACAACCGCGAGGCGCAGTCAGAAGCGCGCTGGCTTGCCGTGTCGGCCGTCGACTGGGCACGCGTGATCCTCCTGGTCGACGCCACCACCTCCAACATCGACCACTATGGCGAGCCGTGGGCGGTGCCCCTGGCCGAGACGCGCGTGACCGACCCCGAGGCGAGCGCCAATGACCCGCTCGCCCCGGCGGCGTTCGTGAGCGGGCGCATCCTCGATGCGCAGGCACGCTTTAACCTTGCCAACGTCGCGACTCAGGGAAAACCCAATGAACGCGAGGAAACGACGCTTTACCGGTTGACGCAAACCCTCGGTCTCGCAGACGATGTCGCCGACGCGATCGTGGCGCGCATGGAAGTCGAGCCGGTGCCACAGGACTATGCCGCGCTGGCAGCCGAACTGGCAGCACTGCACCTCGCACCCCCCTCAGCGCTCGATGCCTTGAAACCCTTTGTCGTGATCCTGCCGAAACCGACGCCCGTCAATGTCAATACCGCAGCCGCCGAAGTGATCGCCGCGTGTTTTGATGGCGTCACGCTCGATTTAGCGCGCGCGCTGGTTGCAAGCCGCAACCAGGCGGTCTTCAACCAGGTCTCCGATGCAACCAGCCGGCTCGCGGCGCTTGGCGTTGACAGCGCGCCCAAGGGCAACATTTCGGTATCGAGCAACTACTTCGTCGTCACCGGCCGGGTTCGCTTCGAGCGCGCCGAAGTCAATACCACGGCGCTCATCGAGCGCGACTCCTCCGGGCAAAGCCGGGTCATCCATACCTGGTCGACGTGAATTTCACCCCGAACAAGAGCACTGTCTTGCTGCGCGATGCGGTCATCGTGCGCCTGCCGCCGCGCGCCGGAAAAACGACACCGACGGCCGCGTCATTCGAATTCGCCTTCACGCGGGTCGTGCGCGACAAGATCGTGCAAAGCGGACGCGCGAGCGCAGCCGAGCTGCCGCTTGCCAGTGACATCGTGCTGCTCGTGGCCGCCGAAGACGTGCTGCTGCTTGAGCGCTCGCTGCCGCCTTTGACCGAGCGCAAGATACGCCAGGCGCTGCCGGCCTTGATCGAGGATGCAACGCTTGCCGACATCGCCACGCTGCATGTTGCAGCCGGGGCATCCAAAGGCGGCAAGCGTCTTCTTGCCGTCATCGACCGCGCGCTCATGAGCGCATGGCTTGCCTACTTCAGCGAGCGCGGCCGGCGCGTCACGCGCATCTGGTGCGAGGCGCTGGCGCAACCCTATTCCAGCGCGTCGTGGTCACTTTCGGTTCGGCGCGACGCTCTAGCGCCTGGCGCCATCCTGCGCACGGCACGCGCCGCCGTGCTGGCGCTCTCCGGTGACGCAAAAAAAGACGAAGCGCTGCTTGGGCATATCGCAGGCCTTGGCACCAACCAGGCGGAAATCGCGCTCTTTGGTGAGCCCGAAATCATCGCCGGTTATCAGACGATTTTCAGGAACTTCGGCTTTTCAGTGCGAACGCCAGGCCGCGATGCGCTCGCCGCATGGCTTGCCAGCGAGCGCGACGAGGCCCCGCTCGATCTGCTGCAAGGCGAATTTGGCGGCAGCGGCTTTAGCGTTGAGAGCTTGCGCCACTGGCAAGCCGTGGCGTTGCTGATTCTCGCGGCGCTCTTCATCGATACCTTAGGGCTGGTGCTGCGCGCGAGCCAGTTGCATGCAGACAAGCGCGAACTGATCGCCGAGCAGAGCGAAACCCTGAAGCGGGCCTTTCCCGACACCGGTGCCGTGCTCGATGCGCCAGCGCAGATGCGCCGCGCGCTCGCGCAATTGCAAGCGCGCCGCGGCGCGAGCAGCGCCAGCGACTTCGAAACCTTCGTGGGCGATGCAGGCACATTGCTTGGCGGCCTGCCACCCAATTCAACCAGCGAGATGCACTACGAGTCCGGCAGCCTGACCTTGCACCTGAAAACGCCGCTGTTAAGCGACGCAGCGAGCCAGGCGGCGCTCGCGCGCACGGCAAGCACGCTTGGCGCTAGCGCAACCATCATCCCGGCAAGTGGCGATGGCGGCATCACGATCAGGCTTGCCGCCAAGGCGCAGCCATGAACGGCCTGCGCGAAGCCTTCATGTCGTGGTGGGCGTCGCGCCTGCCGCGCGAGCGCCAGGTGCTGGTGGTTGGCGCCATCTCGCTGTTGCTGATCCTGTGGATCTTCGCCTTGATCGTGCCGCTAAGTACCGAGGTCAAACGCCTTGGCATCGAACTCTCGGAGCTGCGCGAGACCAACGCTTCGCTTGCTGCCATGGAACGCGAAGCCGAAAGCCTGAGCGCGAGCGCCAACAGCACACCGCTGCCGGTCGATCAGCGCCAGGCGGCGCTTGAGCGCTCGCTCGCGCGCGCGGCTTTTGCCGATGCGAAATCGATCGAAGTCACGGCAACCGATGCGAATCACCTGCGCGTGCGCTGCAGCGATGTCGACTATGGCCTCTGGCTCGCCTGGCTGCATGGCGCCAAGGCTGACGTTGGCGCGAGCATCGAAAGCGCAACGGTGACCGCGCGCGCGGCCAATGGCGTCACGGGTCGGGTGCGCGCAGAAGTGATTTTTGCCTGGGGCGAAGGCGCGCGCGGGGCGGCCACATGACGCGTTTGCGCCTGGCGTTCATCGCCCTCTTTGTGCTGGTGCTGTTGGCCACCCTCTTGGTCTTCGCGCCGGCGAACTGGCTCGCCATCAAAATGGCGCGCGCAAGCGATGGCCGCATCGTGCTTGCCGACGCCCAAGGCACGCTCTGGCACGGCAGTGCCGTGCTCGGTTTTGGGGGCACGCCAGGAGCGCCTGCCCGGGCGCTGGCGCTGCCCGGGCGCATGCGCTGGGATCTGGCCGGTCCCGCCGGGCTTGGCGCGCGCTTTCTCGTCACGGGCGAAGGCATTGCACAGCCGCTCACGGCCGAGCTGTCGCGCGCAGGCTTGAAGCTCTTGCCAGGCTCGGTCCTTGTGCCCTGCGAGATTCTCGATACGCAAGGCGGGTTGCTGCAGACGCTGGCGCTACGCTGCCAGGCCGTGATCGGCTGGCAGGCCTTGAGCTGGCCCGAGGCCAGCGGCGTCGAGAACAGCGGCACGATCCTGCTTTCAGGCGTGTCCAGCGCGCTTGCAGCGGTGAAGCCACTGGGAGACTATCGCATCGACTGGCGCTACGCAATGAATGGCATCCTCAACTACCAGGTGTCAACCGCAAGTGGCGCGCTTTTGATCAGCGGTCGGGGCGCATTGCCTGGCGGCTTTGACGGCACGGCGCAAATCAGCGCCACCGCGGCGCCGGATGTACGCGAGAAATTGAAGGACATGCTCGCAACCGTGGGGCCCCAGGGGCCTGCGGGGACGTTGCTGAAATACTAAGGATCGACATGGGTTTTTACCAGTTCCGCACCAATTCGCAAGGCGCCTTGTCTGCCCTTTGGCCAGCGCTTGTGCTTTGCGTCCTCTTTGGCCTGCCGCAGGTGCAGGTGCATGCCCAGGCGGCCCATGTGAGCCCCGCGCAGGCCAGCGCGCGCGACACCGTGACGCTGAATTTTGTCGATGCCGACGTGGTCGCGGCGACGCAGGCGATCGGCAAGTTTCTGAAGCGCGATTTCCTCATCGATCCGCGCGTGAAGGGCACCATAACGATCACCACCGACCATCCCGTGACCCGTGCCGAAGCCTATCGCCTCCTGCTTGGCGCCTTGCGCTTTCAGGGCTACACCATCGTCGAGGTCGACGGCATCTACAAGGTCCTGCCCGAAGCCGACGCCAAATTTGCCGGGGGTGCAACCGTCGTTGGCCGCGGTAGCGGCCGTGGCGACCAGATCGAAACCGAAGTCTTTCGCCTGAACTATGAATCGGCCAATAACCTGCTCGGCACGCTAAGGCCGCTGATTACGGCCAACAATCCGATCACGGTCAACGCCGCGAACAATTCGATCGTCGTCACCGACTACGCCGACAACCTGCAGCGCATCGCCAAGCTGATCGCCGCCATCGACGTGCCCTCGAGCGCCGATGCCGATGTCGTGCCGCTGCAGTACGGCGTCGCCACCGACCTCGCGCCGATCCTGCAAAAAATGCTCGACGTGCCGCAGGGCTCGACCGCCGATGCCGGCCAGCGCGTCACCGTGATCGCCGAGCCGCGCACCAATTCACTGCTCTTGCGCGCCGCAAGTCCCGCCCGGCTCGCGCTCGCGCGCCAGCTGATTGGCAAACTCGATGTCGGCACGGCCGCTGCCGGCAACATCCACATGGTCTACCTGAAAAACGCCGATGCCACCAAGCTTGCCGCCACGCTGCGCGCGGTCGTGAGCCAGGATGCCAACGTGCAGACGCCAGCGACGACGCCATCGCTGGCGCCGCAAGGCGCAAGCTCAATTGGCGGCGGCGGCGGCAGCTCGTCGCCGGGCAGCCCGACCCCAGGCAGCGGCCAGCAAGGCACGGGCACGCTTGGCAATTCGCCGCTCGGTCAAGCCGCAAGCGCGCTCGCGCAAAATCCGTTTTCGGCATCGGCAAGCTCAACCAGCTCCGCGTCTGCGGGCGGCGGCTTCATCCAGGCCGATGCCGCCACCAACGCCATCATCATCACCGCACCCGAAGCGGTGTTTCGCAACCTCCTGCCGATCATCCAGAAGCTCGACGTGCGCCGGGCGCAGGTGTTCGTCGAGAGCCTGATCGTCGAAGTCACGGCCAACAAGGCGGCGCAATTCGGCATCCAGTGGCAAGGCCTGTCAGGTTATGGCGCAAGCGGCACCAACGTCGTTGGCGGCACCAACTTCAATGGCACCGGGACCGGTACCAACATTCTTGGCATCGCGCAAAACCCGGGGACGGTGGGCACCGGCCTTAACATCGGCATCGTGCACGGACAAATCACCATCCCGGGGATCGGCACCATCACCAACCTTGGCTTTCTCGCGCAGGCGCTCGAGTCCGATGCCAACACCAACATCCTCTCCACGCCCAACATCATGACGCTCGATAACGAAGAGGCAAGCATCATCGTTGGCCAGACCATTCCGTTTGTCACCGGCTCTTACGCCCAGACCGGCAGCACGGCCAGCGTCACGCCGTTTCAGACCATCGAGCAAAAGGACATCGGCCTCACGCTCAAGATCCGCCCGCAGATTGCTGACAACGGCACCATCAAGCTGCAGATCTATCAGGAAGATTCATCGATTGCCAACACCACGAGCCAGGGCTACCTGATCACCAACAAGCGCGCGGTCGAAACCAACGTGCAAGTCGATGATGGCCAGATCATCGTGCTTGGCGGCCTCGTTCAGGATTCGGTCTCCGATACCAACGAGCAGGTGCCGGTGCTTGGCAGCGTGCCGTTTCTGGGCGGCCTTTTCAGGTACCGCACGCACAGCCGTGACAAGACCGACCTGATGATCTTCCTGCGCCCCTATGTCGTGCGCGAGCCCGACGATACGCGTATCTCCAACGGCAAGTACGATTCGATGCAAAGGCGCGAACGCGAGGTGCAGCCGGTGCACGATGCCATCCTGCCCGACCTCGTGGCCCCGGTGATGCCCGATCTGCCACCGCATGACACTTCGGTCGTGGTCGATCCCGCAACGGGCGTGACGCAGGCGCCAAGACCGTGACCGAGATCGAACTCGCGCGTGCAAGCCGGGCCATTCCGTACGGCTTTGCACGCGACATGCGCGTACTGCTTGGCACCGCCGAGGGCGACGCCTTGCCACCGCTTTGGATCTGCGCGGCAACGCCCCTGGCAGCGTTGGCCGAAGTGCAGCGCAAATTCGGCCGCATTGCGCCCCGGGTCATCGAGCAGCCCGCGCTTGAGCGCGCCATCACGCGCGTCTACGCCAACGAGGGCGGCGCATCGGCGCGCGTTGCCGGTGAAGTCGAGGGCTCGCTGGAATTGTCGCAATTGATGCAGGATCTGCCCGAACTCGAAGACCTGCTTGAGACCGAAGACGACGCGCCGGTGGTGCGCCTGATCAATGCCCTTCTGACCGAGGCCGCGCGCGAAGGCGCATCGGACATCCACTTCGAGCCGTTCGAGACGCACTCGGTGGTGCGCTTTCGCATCGATGGCACCCTGCGCGATGTCATCAAGCCGCGGCGCCAGCTGCACGCAGCGCTGGTCTCGCGCATCAAGATCATGGCCAATCTCGACATCGCCGAGAAGCGCCTGCCGCAAGACGGCCGCATTGGCCTTAAGGTCGCGGGCCGCGCCATCGACGTGCGCGTCTCGACGCTGCCGGTGGGCAATAGCGCAAGCCAGCCCGAACGTGCCGTGCTGCGCCTTCTTGACAAGTCCACCGGCCGGCTCGATCTGACCGCGCTTGGCATGTCGGATGCGACGCTCGCCAAGATCGACAACCTGATCCGCCAGCCGCACGGCATCGTGCTCGTCACGGGCCCGACAGGCTCGGGCAAGACCACGACCTTGTACGCTGCGCTGGCGCGCCTTGATGCCACCACGACCAACATCCTGACGGTGGAAGATCCGATCGAATACGAGCTCTCAGGCGTTGGCCAGACGCAGGTCAACACGCGCATCGGCATGACCTTTGCCGCGGCGCTGCGCGCAATCCTGCGACAGGACCCCGACGTCATCATGATCGGCGAGATCCGCGATCTCGAGACGGCGCAGATCGCCGTGCAGGCGAGCCTGACCGGCCATCTCGTCCTCGCGACGCTGCACACCAACGATGCCGTCTCGGCAGTGACGCGCCTGTCCGACATGGGGATCGAGCCGTTCCTTCTGTCCTCCAGCCTGCTTGGCACGCTGGCCCAGCGCTTAGTCAGAAAGCTCTGCGTGCATTGCAAGAAAGCCGGCCCCGACGGCATGCATCCGGTGGGCTGCAGCATCTGCGGCAATACCGGCTATGCCGGACGCACCGGAATTTACGAATTGATGCCGGTCGATGAGGGCATGCGCACCCTGATTCACGATCAGGCGGCCGAGCAGGATCTGCGCGAAGCGGCACGCAAGGCCGGCATGCACAGCCTGAGGGAAGACGGCGAGCGCTGGGTCGCAGCCGGCGACACGGCGCTTGAGGAAGTCGTGCGCGTCACGCGCGACTGACGTGAATTTCGCCCACCGCAGCCCTCGATGACGGCCTACCGCTATCTCGCAGCGCTTGCAAGCGGCAAGACCGAAGACGGCGTGATCGATGCCGACAGCGCGCGGCTCGCGCGCACGCTGCTGCGCGAACGGGGCTTAACGCCGCTGACCGTCGATGCCATCGGTGGCGAGGGCGTCGAGAACAAACCCGGCTTTCGCCTAAGGCGCGTGCTCAATGGCCAGGAGCGCGCGATTCTGACGCGCCAGCTGGCAAGCCTCGTCTCTGCCGGGCTGCCGATTTCGCAGGCGCTGCAAACGCTGCAGGCCCAGGCCGAAAAAGCCGCCGTGCGCGACCTGATCGCAGCCGTGCGAAGCGACGTCAGTTCGGGCCAGAGCCTGGCTGCCGCCTACGCACGCCATCCGAGGGACTTTCCGGAACTCGATCGCGCCCTGATCGCAGCGGGTGAACAATCCGGGCATCTCGATGACGTCCTGAGCCGCCTTGCAGATCACATCGAGCGCGCCACCGCCCTTGCCAGCAAGGTGCGCCTGGCCTTCGCCTATCCGCTCATCGTCACGCTCGTCGCGCTGGCAGTGGTCACGGGGCTTTTGACCTATGTCGTGCCGCAGATTGTCGGCGTATTCACGCAAACCCACCAGAAACTGCCGATCCTCACGCAAATGCTGATCTGGCTGTCGGTGTTTCTGCGCAGCTGGGGCTGGCTTTTGGTGATCGGCCTGATCGCCGCAGGCGTTGCCGTGCGCGCCATCCTCAAGAAACCGGCAGCACGCTTTGCGTTTGACATGCGCCTTCTGCACGTGCCCATCGCAGGGCCGCTCGCGAGGCTCTCCAACCTTGCGCGCTTTGCCGATACGCTCGCCATCCTGGTTGCAGCGGGGGTACCGATCCTGCGCGCGCTCGAGGCTGCGCGCGACACCATCCGCAATCACGTGCTGATTGCCGAAGTCGATGGTGCCATCGAGAAGGTGCGCGAAGGCGCGTCGCTATCGCGCGCGTTAAGCCGCCCGGGGGAGGCCCGCGGACATTTCCCGCCGGTGCTCATCAACCTGATTGCAAGCGGCGAGGCCACCGGCAGGCTGCCCCTGATGCTCGAGCGCGCGGCGCGTCAGGAGGCCGATGAGTTCGAGCGCCGCACGCTGATGCTAACGACGCTGCTCGAGCCGCTCCTGGTGCTTGCCATGGGCGGCGTGGTGCTCGTTATCGTGCTTGCGATTCTTCTGCCCATCATCGAGCTGAACCAGATCATTCGCTAGCATCGAGAATCTAGCCAGAGACGTTGGGCTGCTTCGTGACGATTTTCATGGCACCGCTGATCAGGCTCGCGACGTCGGCAAAATTGGCCGGAACAATCAGCGTGTTGTTGGTCCGGGCGAGCTCGCCAAAGGCATCGACATAGTGTTCGGCAACCCGTAGCTGCACGGCATTGATGCCGCCAGGCGCCTCGATTGCGGCGGCCACCTGGCGAATCGCAGAGGCGGTCGCCTCGGCAATGGCCAGGACCTTCGAGGCTTCGCCTTGCGCCTGATTGATCACGGCCTGCTTGGCACCTTCGGAGCGCGCGATCGCCGCTTCGCGCTCGCCGGTGGCGATATTGATCTGTTCCTGGCGGCGACCTTCGGAGGCTGCGATCAGGGCGCGCTTGCCGCGCTCGGCGGTGATTTGCGCCTGCATGGCGTGCAGGATTTCCTTGGGCGGGGTCAGATCCTTGATTTCGTAGCGCAGCACTTTCACGCCCCAGTTCATCGCCGAGGCATCGATCGCCGAGACCACGCTGTGGTTGATGCCGTCACGCTCCTCGAAGGTCTTGTCCAGTTCGAGCTTGCCGATCACCGAGCGCAGCGTCGTTTGCGCAAGCTGGGTAATCGCCACCTGGTAGTTGGCCGAACCGTAGGAGGCGCGCATCGGATCGGTCACCTGGTAATAGAGAATGCCGTCGACTTCGAGTTGCGTGTTGTCTCGCGTGATACAGACCTGGCTTGGCACCTCGAGCGTGATTTCCTTGAGCGAATGCTTGTAAGCGACGCGATCAAAAAGGGGCAAAAGCAGGGTCAAACCCGGCTGCAGCGTGGCGTGGTAGCGCCCGAAGCGCTCGACCACCCAGGCATGCTGCTGCGGAACGATCTTCATGGTGGAGAACAGAAAGATCAGGAAAGCGATAACGATCAGAATGGTAAAAGCAAGCACAATGGTCTCCATGTCAGGCACGCTTGACTGCGGGTTCACCCAGAATCAGGGTGCTTCCAGTAACTTCCTTGATCACGAGCTTGCCGAGCGCAGGCGCATCGGGATGTTCGGGGACGGCATCCCACTGGCTGCCGCGATAGTTCACGCGGGCACGGCCATCGGTCCAGTGATCGACTTCGATCTCCATGCCGATGTCGAGAATGACGTCGGGATTTCTTTGCGAGGCGCGCCTTGGCCCCTCCTTCCTGATGCGATGGCGGTGCCAAAGGCCGGTGGCCAGGAGCCCGACAATCACGGTGACCATCGCCTGAAGCTGAAACGACGGCTCAAACAGGGCAACGATACCGCCGGCGGCGAAGCCGAGGGCTGCCATCAGCACGTAGAACGTGCCGGTCAGAAGTTCGATCACCGTCAGGACGACGGCGCCGATCCACCACAGGTAGTGCATTGCGAACATGTCAACGTGCCCCAAACGCCAGAGAACGACATGCTATGCCGATGCCAAGCAATAGCAAGTGCACTCCTTCACATCAAGGGTGCATCACGAGCGCCTGCGGGAAAAGCATCACGCGGGCAGCAAGCACGATCGCCGGAACCACGATTGCAGCGAAGGTCGCGACAACGCCGAGGAAGCGACCCGGCGAGGCCTTCTCTGAGCGCAAAAGGCCAACGGCATGGGCGATGCGACCGAAAAGCAGCAGGATGCCGGCCAGGTGCAAGATCCAGGGCGAGCCGTGTTCGAGCTCCAGGCAAAGCATCACGATCAGCGCAATCGGCACGTACTCGGTGGCGTTGCCATGCACGCGCACGGCGCGAATCAGCACCGGGTTGCCGCCATCGCCAAACACCACCTTCTGCCGGCCACGCTCGAAGATCACGTACATGCCAAGAACGACAAGGAGGATCGCGGCGAGCGCCGCGTAAAGACTGGTAATCGGCGCCACGGCAGACCTCGACGGTGAAGTGAAGACCCGCGGATTGTGGCGCAAGTAGGCGCGCTTGGCACGCCGCCTGCGAAGCGAGGCTAGTCGCGCTCTTCGATCCAGGCGCTCTGGATCGCTTCCAGGATCTTCTCGCCCGAGCGGTTTGGCGCGTCGTCAAAGCCCGGCAAGGCCAGGACCCAGGCGTGCAGATCGGTAAAGCGGATCGCCGTTGGATCGACATCGGGGTGGGCTTCAATCAAGGCCTCGGCGATATCCAGCGTATCGGTCCATTTCACGATCAGGCCTCCTTGGCGTGATTGATGGTGTAGCGCGGAATCTCAATCGTCAAATCAGCAGTGCCCACCAGGGCCTGGCAGGACAGCCGCGATTGCGGGGCCAGCCCCCAGGCCTTGTCCAGCAGGTCATCCTCGTTATCATCGGACGGCTCAAGACTGTCAAAGCCCTTTCGCACGATGACGTGGCAGGTCGTGCAGGCGCAAGACAGCTCGCAGGCGTGCTCGATCTCGACATGGTGATCAAGCAGCGTGCGGCAGATCGAGACGCCAGGCACGGCATCGATGGTCGCACCTTGCGGGCAGATGTCGACGTGGGGCAAAACGGTCAGCGTGGGCATGGCTTTCTGGCAGTCTTTAAGGACTAGGCGATTTCGTCAAGGCGCTTGCCTGCGAGCGCACGGCGCACGCCGCGGTCCATGCGGCGCGCGGCAAAGGTGTCGGTGCCGTGACCCAGCGCGTCGATGGCCAACTTGATGGCGTGCGCGTCGTCGCCCTTGGCCGCGTCTTCAAGCGTCGTGACAAGACACGCCATGGCATTTTTCTCGGGCTCGGAGAGAAGATCGCCGTCGGCAGCAAGCGCAGCGCGGGTGGCAAGCAGGAGGCGCTCGGCTTCGACCTGCTGCTCGCGCAGCGCGCGCGCGTGCATGTCGGCTTCGGCGCTGGCAAAACTGTCTTTCAGCATGCGTGCGACTTCGTCATCTGACAAGCCATAGGACGGCTTGACCACGATCGATGACTCGACGCCCGATTTCATCTCGCGTGCCGAGACCGACAAGAGGCCGTCGGCATCGACCTGATAGGTGACACGAATGCGCGCGGCGCCGGCCACCATCGGCGGAATGCCGCGCAACTCGAAGCGCGCGAGCGATCGGCAATCGCTGGCCAATTCGCGCTCGCCCTGGACGACGTGAATGGCCAGTGCCCCCTGGCCGTCCTTATAGGTTGTGAAATCCTGCGCTCGCGCAACCGGAATGGTCGAATTGCGCGCAATCAGCCGCTCGACTAAGCCGCCCATGGTCTCAACGCCCAGCGAAAGGGGGATGACATCGAGCAGCAGCCAGTCCTCGTCCCTGGAATGGTTGCCGGCAAGCAGATTGGCCTGCAGTGCTGCGCCCAGGGCCACGACCTGGTCGGGATCCAGATCGATCAGGGGCTCGCATTTGAAAAACTCGCCCACGGCGACGCGTACGGCCGGAATGCGCGTCGCACCGCCGACCATGACGACGCCATTGATTTCGCCAACGTCGAGGTGGGCATCGCGCAACGCTTTTTGGGCTGCAGA
This sequence comes from Gammaproteobacteria bacterium, assembly GCA_903970185.1. GTDB lineage: Bacteria > Pseudomonadota > Gammaproteobacteria > Burkholderiales > Burkholderiaceae_D > CAJCIC01. Next base: position 18,007 of record CAJCIC010000025.1, on the reverse strand, counting down.
GAGCGTGCGCGCGACAAGCGGCGCCGTCGCCTCGTCAAACTGGCTGCGCGTGATGTCAACGTGATGCGCCTCGCCCGCGATTTCGAAGTCAAAGCCTGCGGCCTCAAGCTCGGTTAGGGCGTGCTTGAGCGCGCGCGCCGCACCTTCCATGGCCGCTGCCTCGCTGGCACTTTGCACGCTGCGATCAAGGCCGGCCATGGCGATGTCGACCAGGGCGCGATCGAAGTCATCACCGCCCAGCGCCGAGTCGCCGCCGGTGGCGAGCACCTCGAAGACCCCGCGCGAGAGCTTCAGGATGGAAATGTCGAAGGTGCCCCCGCCAAGATCGTAGATCGCATAGACGCCCTCGGACGCGTGATCCAGACCGTAGGCCAGAGCAGCTGCGGTCGGCTCGTTCAAAAGGCGCAAGACGTTAAGCCCTGCCAGGTGTGCAGCATCCTTGGTGGCCTGGCGCTGCGCGTCATCGAAGTAGGCCGGCACCGTGATGACGGCACCGACCAGTTCGTCATCTAAAGTATCCTCGGCGCGCTGGCGCAGCGTCGCCAGGATTTCTGCCGAGACTTCGACCGGGCTCTTGGCGCCTTGCCGCGTGTCGAGTTGCACCATGCCTGGCGCATCGATGAAGCGGTACGGCAGCGACTCGCCATAGATGCGCTTGACGTCGGTGAGGCCACGTCCCATCAGGCGCTTGACCGAGACCACGGTATTGGCCGGATCGAGCGCACGCGCATTGAGCGCGTCGCGTCCGATTATCGTGCGCTGGTTCTCAGAATAGCGCACGGCAGACGGCAACAGCGCCTCGCCGGCTTCGTCGGGAAGCACTTCGGCAACACCATTGCGAACCGCAGCGACAAGTGAATTGGTCGTGCCAAGGTCAATGCCCACGGCGTGCCGCCGCTGGTGCGGGCTCGGGGCCATGCCCGGTTCGGAAATCTGCAGTAACGCCATTGATCAACCTTAAGGGATGGGCGGCGCGCCGTCAGGCCGCGAGCGCATCTTGTGCCGCGCTGACGTCGGAAAGCGTCTTGGCAAGAAACATCAGCCGCCTGATCGCGTCAGCCGCGCCATGATAGTCGTGATCGTCATCGATCAGCACCGCAACCTCGTCAAGGCCACGCCGATAGGCATCGGAAAGCTCGCGATCGAGCACCTCCAGCGCGTGGCCGTCCTGGTTTTTTTCTGCATCTTCAAGCGCTTCGCGCCACGTCATCTGCGCCATCAGGAATTCAGCCGGCATGTGCGTATTCGATTCGATGCCAAGATCGACGCCGTGGCTCTCGCACAGGTAGCGCGCGCGCGAAAGCGGATCCTTCAGCGTCTGGTAGGCCTCGTTGGCTTTGGTCGCCCATTGCAGCGCGACACGGCGCTCGGAAGCGCCGGCACTGGCAAAGCGGTCGGGATGGACTTCGGCTTGCACAAAGCGATAGGCGGCATCAAGCGCTGCCAGATCGATGGCAAACGCCTCGGCAAGACCAAACAGCGCGAAGTGGCTCTGGTGGATGTCCATGAAAATCAAAAGGCGGCCAGGCCGCCTTCGTCAAGCCAAGGCGGACTGCTGCTAGATGCGAAAGCTCTCGCCGCAGCCGCACTCGTCCTTGACGTTGGGATTGTTGAACCGAAAGCCCTCGTTCAAGCCTTCACGCGCGAAATCGAGCTCGGTGCCATCGATATAAGGCAGGCTCTTGGGGTCGACATAGACCTTGATGCCGTGGCTCTCGAACACCTCGTCCTCGGGATTGGCCTCATCGACATACTCGAGCTTGTAAGCCAGCCCCGAGCAGCCGGTGGTGCGCACGCCAAAGCGCAATCCCTGGCCCTTGCCGCGCCGCTCGATGTAGCGGGCGACGTGGCGGGCCGCCTTCTCGGTTAACGAGATCGACATGGGATGCCTATGCCGCCTTGGCTTCGACTGCCGGCGCGCCGTGCTTGGTCTTGTAGTCCTCGACCGCCGCCTTGATCGCGTCTTCAGCCAGAATCGAGCAGTGGATCTTCACCGGTGGCAGCGCCAGTTCTTCGGCGATGCGCGTGTTCTTGATGGTGAGCGCCTCGTCAAGCGTCTTGCCCTTGACCCATTCGGTGACAAGCGAAGACGATGCGATCGCCGAGCCGCAGCCGTAGGTCTTGAACTTGGCGTCCTCGATGCGGCCATCGGCGCCGACGCGGATCTGCAGTTTCATGACGTCGCCGCAGGCGGGCGCGCCGACCATGCCGGTGCCAACCGACTCGTCGTTCTTGTCGAACGAGCCGACGTTGCGCGGGTTCTCGTAGTGGTCAAGTACTTTTTCTGAATATGCCATGGTGCTGCTCCTTGGTTCAGCGGGCGCTAGTGCGCGGCCCACTGGATACTGCTGATATCGATACCGTCCTTGTGCATTTCCCAAAGCGGTGACAATTCGCGCAGGCGTTCGATCTTGCGCTTGAGAAGATCGATGGCGAAATCGACATCCTCCTCGGTCGTAAAGCGGCCGATCGTAAAGCGGATCGACGAGTGCGCCAGTTCATCGCTGCGGCCAAGCGCCCGCAGCACATAGCTGGGCTCGAGGCTGGCTGACGTGCACGCCGAGCCTGAAGACACGGCGATTTCCTTGATCGCCATGATCAGCGATTCGCCTTCGACGAAATTGAAGCTGACGTTGAGGTTGTGCGGCACGCGCGCATCCAGATCGCCATTCAGATAAACCTCTTCCATCTGCGACAGGCCCGCCCAGAGACGGTCTCGCAACATGCGTACCCGTTCGACTTCAGTGCCCATCTCGAGCCTTGCGAGCCGGAAGGCTTCGCCCATGCCGACGATCTGGTGCGTGGCAAGCGTGCCCGAACGCAGGCCGCGCTCGTGACCGCCACCATGCATCTGCGCTTCAAGGCGCACGCGCGGCTTGCGACGAACGAAAAGTGCGCCAATGCCCTTCGGGCCATAGGTCTTGTGCGCGGTAAAGGTCATGAGATCGACCGGCCATGCCGCAAGGTCGATGACCACCTTGCCTGTCGCCTGGGCGGCGTCGCAATGAAAAATCACGCCTTTTGAGCGGCACAGCGCGGCGATCGCCGGGATGTCCTGAATCACGCCGATCTCGTTGTTGACGAGCATCACCGACACCAGGACGGTGTCCTCCCGCATCGCGGCTTCAAGCTGTGCGATCGAAATCAGGCCGTTGTCCGCCGGTTGCAGATACGTCGCCTCGAAGCCTTCGCGCTCGAGCTCGCGCACGGTATCGAGCACCGCCTTGTGCTCGGTCTTGACCGTGATGATGTGCTTGCCCTTGTCCTTGTAAAAATGCGCGGCACCCTTGATCGCAAGGTTGTTGCCTTCGGTTGCGCCTGAGGTCCAGATGATCTCGCGCGGATCGGCATTGACGAGCTTGGCGACTTCGGCGCGCGCCTCTTCGACCGCGCGCTCGGCGTCCCAGCCATAGGCGTGACTGCGCGATGCAGGATTGCCAAATTGGCCGGTCAGATAAGGAATCATCTTGTCGGCAACACGCGGATCCACCGGCGTTGTCGCCGAATAGTCCATGTAGATCGGGGAGCGTTCAGAAGTCACGGATCACGTCCTTGCATTACGGAATGGGGGAAGTCGCAGCCGCATCGGCGGGCGCCTTGGTGCAGCCTGGGCGGTGGTCGCGCAAGACGCCGACGTGGCCCAGCTCGTTTTGCCGGCGCAGCCGTTCACGCTGCTGCAAGACGAGATCGGAGAGGCTCACCGAGTCGAGATACTCGACCATGTGGTGATTGAGATTGGCCCAAAGATCGTGGGTCAAGCAGCGATGGTCATCAAGGCAGTTCTCTTTGCCCTTGCACTGAGTCGCATCGATTGGCTCATCCACGGCGTAAATGATGTCGGCCACCGAAATGTCGGCCATGCGCCGCGCCAGCGAATAGCCGCCACCCGGCCCGCGCACGCTATCGACGAGCGCATGGCGGCGCAGCTTGCCAAAGAGCTGCTCGAGATAGGAAAGCGAGATGCTCTGGCGCCCGCTGATGCCTGAAAGCGTCACCGGCCCGGCATGCTCGCGCAGCGCCAAGTCGATCATGGCGGTCACTGCAAAACGACCTTTTGTAGTTAGACGCATGGCTGCCCTTTCTTGCCAGACCGCGGGTCGTTAACGAATACCCGACCAATGCTGTCAACTATACAAGAAGTTGAGTATTTCCGTCAAGATTTAGCCCGCATGGGGACGCACGCGGATGGTATGCGCAGCCCCCATCGAGGTTTCTTTCGGCGCCGCAGGAAAAACGATAAATCATAATACACAATAAACTGTAATATACGATACACTATTGACGAGTCATTTTAAAAAAACAAAATTCTTTAAATTCAGGATCATAGTCTTTTATTCAGGCTAAATATCGCACGTTTTCATAGCTGAAATGCGGGGATAATGCAAGTCACTCCGGCCCAGCGACGGTTGGCAGCAGGTCTTCTCAGGCTGAAACAGCTGCAAGACAATGGCGCAAATATTTTGCGGTCCAAGGAGTTCCCCAGAGTTGAACGGGAGGCGCTGATCGACAACGGATTTTTGGCGCCGGTCATCAAGGGCTGGTATATCGCGTCTCGTCCTGACGAAGCTGAAGGAGTCACCACTGCGTGGTATGCCTTCGCGTACGAATTCATCCGACGTTATTGCAATTTCCGCTTTGGCGACGAGTGGTGCGTCTCGGCAGACCTCTCGGTCAGGCTTCACACCGGTGACACTCAACTGCCCCGGCAGATCCGGATTCTCGCTCCTAAAGGTACGAACAACTATCTGGACTTGCCAGCCGGCCACTCGATTTTTGACTACCGCGCCGGTAACTTCCCCGCTCGTGAAAACCGCGCAATCGTGTCTGGCCTACAGGTGATGACACTGGAGCACGCACTCGTGCGTTTGACCGATTCTTTCTTTCAGAACCACGCGAGAGACGCCCAGCTCGGGCTTCTCAGCTTGCAAGACAGTAGCGAACTCGTCCGTCAACTGCTTGAGGGTGGCTATGGCATCCAGGCAGGTCGCTTGGCGGGAGCGCTTCGCGCCTGCAGCCGCCCGGCATTCGCTGACGATATTACTTCCGTAATGCGCAGTGCAGGCTATGTTGTCACGGAATACGATCCGTTTCCTGGTTTGGCTGACAGCGTCGAGCTCCGACAAAATGAGCAGCCCTACGCGACTCGCATTCGACTGATGTGGAAGGAAATGCGGGACGTGGTGATCGCCGCCTTTCCAGATGCACCGGGCCTTCCTGCCGATGCCGAGACGTACATGAAGAAAGTGAAGGAAAGTTATGTACGTGATGCTTACAACTCTCTATCGATAGAAGGCTACCGAGTTTCTGCCGAACTCATTGAGCGAGTGTCCAAAGGCAACTGGAGTCCCGAGACGCGCAAAGAGGACCAGGCATCAAGGGACGCAATGGCTGCACGCGGCTACTTTCTTGCCAAGACGGCTGTGGAATCTTCGCTAAGACGCATCCTGGCGGGAGAAAATTCTGGCGCCGTCGCGCTCGACGACCATCGGAGATGGTATCGGGAATTATTCGGCCCCAGCGTCGACGCCGGCATCCTCAAAGCCAGCGATCTTGCAGGGTATCGTGGCCACCCCGTGTACATCCGAAACGCACAGCATGTCCCACCGTCGCCTGAAACAGTTCGGTACGCGATGCCGGTACTCTTTGAGCTCCTGCGTGACGAGCCTGAAGCTTCTGTCAGGGCAGTGCTTGGCCATTTCATTTTCGTTTTCATCCATCCGTATCCTGATGGAAACGGACGGATGGGGCGCTTTTTGATGAACGCCATGCTCGCGTCGGGCGGCTATTGCTGGACGGTCGTCGAGCTCAAGGGTCGCAACGCGTACATGGAGGCCCTCAACGCCGCGAGTTCCGAAAGCAATATTCGCCCGTTGGCTGAGTTCATCGCTGGCAGTGTTCAACGGGAGCAGCAGGATGGCCAAGGCGCCCTCGGCTACGACACCGCCGCTGGGTAGCTCTCGGGCGCAGCTTTGCCAATTGGCAAAACGCGCCAAAAAGGTCCGTAGGACGGGCGCTGGACGCCCAGAGCTTCCCTCAGGTGGAGGACGACGGCCGAGGGGCGAAAAAACGATCTAAAGTCGATTTTTCTTGCCTTTAACCCTCCGGCCGATTCTTTTCGCGGCATCAGGCCCAGCGAGAAACCGCGCTCCGGGTCCGCCCTGCGCAGCAGCATCATCTGGATTGAATAGCGCGCATCGGTCAATCGAGAGACAGCCGCAGCCGATACAGTTTGAGAGGGCATTGCGCAAGCGGGAAAGCTCCGCAATGCGCTCGTCGATGGTCTGAGCCCAAGGCGTCGAGAGCAGCTCCCAGTCTTCTCGCGTGGGCGTTCGCTTGTCAGGCAGACTTCCGAGGGCAGCCTCGATTTCGCTTAGCGACAGACCGAGGTTTTGCGCCGCCTTGATAAAGGCAACCTGCCTTAGCGATGACCTCGGATACTTTCTTCGGCCCTCTGGCGAGTCACGAAAGCTCGTAAGCAGCCCTCGGCTCTCGTAGAACCTAAGCGTGCTTGCCGCAACTCCCGCCCGCGCTGCAAACCGGCCGATGTCCATCAGGTTCGGTTGCACTGATGCTCCCGTAAATTCGCTTGACTTGAAGTTTACTTTAACTTCTAGAGTATGGATATAAACCAACCGGGAGCACCCCATGACGGCTCAAGTGCTTGGCAAAAAACTCCACCACGAATCCGAAGCGGCCGCGCGTGAACATCTTCAAATCCTCCTGAACCGATTTGCCGACGATCCACCCGAGTATGCGGGCGGTCTCACGAATCATTTGCCCATGGTGCTAAGTGTATTGGCCGAGGCGGGGGTCGGCACGAGCCGGCTTGACGAATACTCGGCGCGTTACAGAAAGCGCTTACCCACGACTCTTGCCATTGGAAATTCGACCGAGAGCGGCCTCCTCTACGAGAAACAGCGGGCGCACTTTCGCCGCTTGATAAGCGCCAGGGGAATCGCAGCGGTCGCACGGGAGTCCCTCCCGCAACTGCTGCCGTCGATTGAAGCCGCGGCATTTCATGGGGTCATCCGGCTGTCCCACGCCGTCAGGTCGTGCCATGCACTCGAAGTGGCCAATGCATTGGCCTATTGGAGCGTCTGCGCCAAACCGCTTCCGCCGCCGTCACCGCGAGGCCATCGCGCATTCCAGTCGGTCGAAGAATGGCTGCGCGCACTGCATGAGCACGCCATGCGTGAACCGCTGCAACCGAGGTCAGGCCTGATTACTGACAGAGTCGCCGCCGTTGCAGCTGGCGCGTCCTATCGCCAGCTGGCAACGTCCCTGGCACTGCCACAGAAAACGCTTCCGGCCTTGATTCAAGACGTGGCGCTTAAGGCCGCTAAAGTGTATGCACGCTCCGGCAACTTTACGGTGCTTCACGTCATTACAGGAACCGATGCCGTGCTGCAACTCGCAAGGCTGCTCCCCGAAGGGGAGCTTGAGCGGCACAAAGAAGCCGTACTCGCGAGTCTGGCTGCGGCCTTTTTGGCAGCGGAACCCATCAAGAGCGGCTCATCAATCCTTAAAGCGAAGTCGTGGGACGAGATCATCGCTCTTGCCCTCGATTCTGATGACGACCATGTCATTAAGCTGGTCTTCTCTGCATGGACCTGGCAGCAGCGATGCCCAGGCAGCGTCTGGCTTGCCGCTGCGCAGCGGGCAGCTTTTTCACACTGAGATACTCGAGCCGCGTCACACTCAGAATCATCAAGTATGCGAAATACATAGAGGCGTTCATGGCTGCAACTACTGTGACCCGCAAGGGACAAGTGACGGTGCCAAGGGACGTGCGGGAGCCCGTGGGAGAGGCCGTGAGTCGCGAATGACGTTCGTCATCCGCGACCCCTTGCACTCCCTCTATGCGCTCGCAGCGACCGCGACCTGGTCGGAATAGCGCGAGACAAGTTCGTCGAGCTTTTCCATGCCGCGATCGACCTTCCATGTCGAGCCCGCCTGGATGAAGGTCACATCGGTGACACCGATGAAACCAAGGACCGAACGCAGGTAGGGCTTTTCCGCGTCATAGGCTTCGGCGGGCGATCCTGGAAGATACTCGCCAGCGCTCGAGATGATGACCGTTGCCTTCTTGCCTGATACAAGCCCGGTATAGCTGCCATCGGGATTGGCCTTGAAGGTCTGGCCGGCACGAACGACGTGGTCGATGTAGGCCTTCAGTTTCGCCGGAATGGCAAAGTTGTACATCGGCGTTGCGATCAGCCACTCGTCAGCGCCCTTGAGCTCGGCAATCAGGTCGTTGCCGATCTGAAGCGCCGCCTTCTGTTCGTCATTGTGCGAGGCAGCGTCGCTAAACGCCGCCATGATCCAGGGCAGCTCGACAAATGGCAGGTGCGTCGTGGCGAGGTCGCGCTCGATCACCTTGCCGCCGGCATGGCGCTCTTTCCAGTGATCAGCGAACTGCTTGCTCAGCGCGCGGGATACGGAATGGTCGCCTCTTGGGCTGACATCGATTTTTAACAGCGTGGTCATGGCGAAGTCCTTTGCGATACTTACGTGTCGGGCGGCGGACCGGGGGAAAATCCACCCGTGTCCCTTGGAGATTACGTTCGACATGTGTTGTTTAAACGACATATGTCGTCTACAATATAGCCGACAAGTGTTGGTTTTGCAACTTGTGTTTTGTTTGCCAATCACCCACAGTCCGAAGTACCACTGGACGCAGTCACGCATGGCCGATTCCGACCCCACCCACCTCGATCCGCGCATCAGGCGCACCCGAAATCTTCTGGAGCAGGCCCTCTTCAAGCTGCTCGAGACGAAGAGCTTCGAGGAGATTTCGATTCAGGACATCACTGAGGCGGCGACGCTCAATCGGGGTACGTTTTACGCCCATTACACCGACAAGTACGCCCTTTTGGAGTGTGTCACCGCGGGCCGCTTCTTTCGCCTGCTTGAAGACCGCGACGTCATTTTTGATGGCACATGCGCCTCGGGTCTTGGCAAGACCTTCCTCGGAATTTGCGACTACCTGGTGGAGGCGACCAGCGACTGCCATGGTCGCGGACGTCCAGTTGACCCGCGCATGGAGTTGGCGATTGTTTCAGTGGTCAGGAAATTGACCCTCGACGGACTGAAGCAACAGCAGCCCTGGACGGGCCTGCTGTCGCAGGAAATGGTGGCCGCGATCATCAGCTCGGCGCTCTACGGTGCCGCCAAGGAGTGGTTTGAAACGCCCGAGCGGCCGCGCGCAGAGGACACTGTCGATGAGGTTGTCGCGCTCATTGGGCCGCTCATGCACGGATCGCCCGGCAATTGAAATGCCCCGTTCGCGCATCGAAGTCGCGAATGATATCCGCTCGAAGTTGCGCAATGCGCTGATTCCCACTTGCATTCGCTGATTGCGAGCTGATCTGATCGAATTCTGATCTGATTTGTCTGCGGATAGCATGTGAGCACGTCCATGCGCGACGAGATTTTGCACGTGCTGCGGCGCTTTGCTCTCGCGAGCCAGCCGGAAATGACGTCCGCCGACATCAGCGTAGCCACGCGGGCGAGCCTGGCAACGGTACGTGGCCATCTCGAGTTGTTATGCGCGAGTGGCGAGGTCGAACGCACCGGTCGGGCGCGCCCCATGCGCTACCGGATTAAAGAGCCACGCCCAGTCGCTCTGGCAGTTGCTGCCCCCGCCGGTACTCAAATTGAATCAGGCTCGCACCAGGCCACCTCTGACGCCAGAGCGCAGATCAAGGAAAAACTCGATGTGCCCCTTCTTGCGCGAGACCCGGTCACCTACCAGCGCGGTTTCGTGGATGCTTACGTGCCCAATACGACCTGGCTCATGCCACAGGACTTGGCCGAAGCCCTGTACCGCACGGGCTGCATGCAGGGGCAAGAGCCCGGGGGTGTCCACGCGCGCAAGGTGCTCGAGCAGTTGCTCATCGACCTGTCCTTCTCATCATCCCGGCTCGAAGGAAATCAATATTCCCTCCTTGCGACCGAGGAACTCTTCGAGCGCGGACCGACGAGCACTGACACCGACACGTTGATGCTGCTTAATCACAAGGCAGCGATCAAGTTTTTGATCGACGCTGCACCGGTGCACGGTCTCACCACCTCACTGATCAGAAACATGCATGCCGTGCTGATGCAGGACTTGCTCGCCGAGAGCGATGCCCTGGGAGCGATTCGCACAACAGGGGTGCACATCAGCGGCACCGTCTATGTGCCTTCGCAAGTGCCGGCCTTTCTTGAAGAAATGCTGGAGGCCATCATCGAGAAGGCCAGGGACATCAAGAATCCGATAGAAGCCAGCCTCTTCCTTTGGCTGAACCTGGCCTACCTGCAACCCTTCGAAGATGGCAACAAGCGCACGAGCCGTCTGGCAGCCAACATTCCGCTGATGCTCGCCAACTGCTCGCCGCTGTCGTTCCTTGACGTCGACGTGAACGATTACGCGCGCGCCATGCTCGGCGTGTATGAGTTTTGCGATGTGGCACTGGCGGTTGATCTCTATTCGTGGACCTACCGGCGTTCATTGGTGAAATACGCCGCCGTGAACGAGGCGCCAGATTCTCGCGACCCGCTCCGATAGCGCCACCGCGAAAGCTTGACCGAAGCGATTGGTCGAGTCGGCAGGGATCGCAACGCGATTGACGCGACCCTGGACGAACTGCACATCACAGGACATGCGGACCCAGCCTTTCGGGCACTTCTGCTTGATCAGCTGGGAAAGCTCGAGGCATGCAACTGCGCGCGCTTCGCCTCACCCTGACCGCCACGCAAGCCTAGATCGCCGCCGTCGATGCGCGTGAACAACGGCGCCGGCGAAACGCAGCCGTGGACGGCATCGCGTTGGCGCAATTCCAACGAAAGCTCGGAATGCACGCGCGAATCATCTTGCCGCGGCCAACTAAGCAAGCGCTTTTCCAGGGGACGCGCTCGCCGTCAAGTATCATTGCAGCAATCGAACCGTCATATTTCGCTTGAACCAGCAGACTCAATGGCCGCCGTCTCAAAAAAGCGCTCCGTCGCCGACCGTATCTCCGCCGAACATTCCCGCGAGGCGCTAGCGCCTATCGAAAGCGTGTCCGACCTGTTCGCCCAGCGCCTCGACAGCCCGTCGATTCGGCGCTTGATGCTCGCCGCCGTCGATACCTTTTCCCGCAATGGCTTTCACGGCGCGAGTACGCGCGAGATCGCCAAACGCGCGAAGCTGAGCCCGGCTGCGGTCTACGTCCACTTCCGCTCGAAAGAAGACCTGCTCTATTCGGCAGTGCTGATCATCTCCAACTGGGTGTTCGACGAGGTCATGGCGGTCAAAAAGGAAGACCTGCCGCCGCGCGAGCGCATGCGCAAGATGGTCGAAGTGCACGTCACGAGCCATGCCAAGATGCGCAATGCCCTGATCGTTGTCGAGTACGAGTTCGGTACGTTAAATCCGGTCCAGCGCAAGAAGATCCTTCTGCTTCGCGACGCCATGGAGGAAATGTTCGAGACCTGCATTCGCGAAGGATGCGAACAAGGTGTCTTCAAGGTCACGGACATCCCGGCCACCAAGGTCGCGGTCCTGTCGCTTTGCGTGTCGGTTTTGAACTGGTTCTCGCCCAAGGGCAGGCTTAGCGCGACGGATGTCGGCAAGCTCTACGCCGAGCTGGTCCTCTCGATGATCAACGCGACCCCAGCCTCGCGCTAGACCGCACGCGCAGGCTCTACAACCCGGAACGTCTACCCCCAGCCGGCCCCTACCAGGCGCTGCGGGTTGTAAAGACCGGCTTTCTGCGTTCCTTGAAGGCGGCAATGCCCTCTTTCAATTCCGGGCCGTCAAAGCCCATGAATTCGAGCGCCATCGACGCATCAAAAATCGGCCCGGCCATGCGCAGCCAGTTGTTCATGGTGTATTTGGTGATGCGAATCGCCGTCGGCGGCCCTTCAGCGAGCTGCGTCGCAACGTCGACGGCTTTCTGATCGAGGTCCTTGTCGTCGACGGCCAGCGACACCAGCCCGATGCGCTCGGCCTCCTCGCCCGTGAGCGTCGTGCATAGGAGCAGGTGATATTTGGCTCTGGCCATGCCGCAAAGCAGCGGCCAGATGATGGCGGCGTGGTCGCCCGCGGCCAGACCGATGCGCGTATGGCCATCGATCAGCTTGGCATCCTTGGCGACAATCGAGATATCCGACATCAGGGCGCAGACCAGGCCGCCGCCCACCGCCGGTCCGCGCACGGCGCTGATGATCGGCTTGTTGCAATCGAGCATGTTGTAGACCACGTCACGCGCTTCCTTGAGGTTTTGCATGCGCGCGTGCCAGTCATCGACCATGGTCTGCACCAGATCGAAATTGCCGCCGGCGCAAAACGCATCGCCGGCGCCGGTGAGGATCACCGCCGCCACCGACTCGTCGGCTTCGATGTCCTTCCAGATGCGCACCATTTCGGGATGCATGGTGGCGTCGATCGAGTTCTTGTTGCCAGGATTGTTGATGGTCACGCGCAGCACGCGCGGGTGCGGCCGGTCAAACAGCAGTCGCTGGTAACTGGAGTAGGTGTCCGACTTGGCTTCCGGCATGAATTTCCCTTTCGGTTGACTTTGTCTTGGCAAGCACTTTATCATAAGCGTTCGCTTAGTCAATGCTGAGCATCCGCTTACTTTGGTGCCCTACAGGAGTAGCTCGTGGTCATGGCCCAGGAACGAATCAACGACGACCTGCTCGATCCGGAGTTCGTGCAGAACCCCTCGGTCCTCTACAAGGTGATGCGCGAACACCATCCCGCCTACTGGAACGAGCGCTGGCGTGGCTGGGTGCTGTCGCGCTACGAGGACGTGTACGGCGCCCTGCACAGCCCGACGATGCTGGCCGATCGCATCACGCCCTATTTCACCGAGCGCCTGTCGGCCGAAGAACGCCAGCAGTTCGCGCTGACCTACGAAGTGCTGCATTCCTTCGTGGTCTTTGTCGACCCGCCGCGCCACACCCATTTGCGCAAGATCTTCAGCCGCGCCTTCACGCCCAAGTCGGCACAGATGATGCGCGGTGTCGTCACCGAACTCGTCGCCGAATTTCTTGACCAGTGGGAAGGCCATGATTCGATCGACCTGGTGTCGGAATTTGCCTATCCGTTCCCGGCCAACGTCATCGCCACGATCATCGGCGTGCCCAAGGAAGACCTGCACAAGTTCCATAGCTGGGCCGATGCGCTAACGACGCTGCTGCTTGCAGGTGTTGGCGACGATCAGCGCCTGGTGCGCTGCCAGGAGGCCTTGATCGAATTCAAGGACTACCTGCGCGGCCTGTACAACGAGCGCCTGAAGGCGCCAAGAAACGACATGATGAGCTGGCTCATGGAAGTCCAGCTGTCTGATCCGGCGCTAACGCCTGACGACGTCTTGCACTCGTGCATCCTGCTGGTTAACGCCGGCCACGAGACGACGCAGGATTTGATCTGCAATACGCTCACCACGCTGCTCAAGCTGCCGCATGCGCTGGATGGCCTGCGTGCCGAGCCACGCCACATGAAAACCGCAATCGAGGAGGGCCTGCGCTATAACGGCCCGCTCAAGGGCACGATGCGCGTGGTCGGTGAAGACCAGGTCGTGCACGGGCAGCATTTCAAAAAAGGCGAGCGCGTTCTGCTGCTGCTCGGCGCAGCCAATCGCGACCCGCTGAAGTTTCCCGATCCGGAGACCTTCGATATCAGGCGCAATCCGAATCCGCACGTGTCGTTCAGCCACGGCATTCACTTCTGTCTTGGCGCGCCCTTGGCGCGCATGGAGATGGAAATTGCGTTTACCGAACTGTTGCGGCGCTTTCCGAAGATGGCGCTAGACGGAGACGTGAAATGGGACGCGCGCATCCTCGGCCGCAGCATCGAGCCTCCGATTCGCATCGGACTTGCGTGAACGAGGACGTATCAGCCGATGACGGCATCGTCATCATCGGCGCGAGCCATGCCGGCGTCGAGATCGCCGTGTCGCTGCGCCAGCGCCATTATGCGGGGCCGATCACCTTGATCAGCGACGAGCCGAGCCTGCCTTACCACCGCCCGCCGCTCTCCAAGGCGTACCTGGCAGCAACCGGCGGCAAGCCGCAATGGCTGCGACCCGAAGCCACGTACACCGCGGCCAGGATCGACCTGGTCCTGGGCGTTGCCGCAGTGCGCATCGACCGCGCGCATAAACGCATCGAGCTTGCCAACGGTCGCATCATCGCCTATCGCAAGCTCGCGCTCGCCACCGGTGCACGCATCAGGCGCCTGCCGGCGACGCTTTTTGACGCGCTTCATCCGAACAATCTGCACTACCTGCGCAGCGAAGCCGATGCGCTCGCGCTTCGCGGCCAGCTCGTGGCAGGCCGCCGCCTGGTTGTGGTTGGCGCGGGCTACGTCGGACTGGAAGTTGCCGCCTCGGCGGCAAAAGCCGGCCTTAAGGTGACGGTGCTAGAAGCGATGCCGCGCGTGCTCGCCCGCGTCACGGGTTCGCTGATGTCGAGCTTCTATGAAGAGGTGCACCAGAGCCGGGGCGTTGTGATCAAGAAAGACGTCATCGTCGAAGGCTTCAAATTCAACGACGACGGTGGCGATGTCGCAGCGGTTCGCTACAAGCACCAGGCAAGCGGCGAAGTCATCGACGTGCCGTGCGATCTCGTCGTGGTCGGCATCGGTGTCACGCCCAACGTCGAGCTCGCCAAGGACGCCGGGCTTAGGGTCGATGACGGCATTGTCGTCGACGTCACGGCGTTGACTTCTGACGCCGATATCGTCGCTGCAGGCGACTGTACGCGCCACCCCAATGTCATTGTCGGTCGCCAGTTGCGCCTCGAATCCGTGCAAAACGCCGTCGAGCAGGCGCGTGTCGCGGCAGCGACGCTGCTTGGCATTGACGCCAGCTATCGCGCCGTACCGTGGTTCTGGTCAGATCAGTACGACATGAAACTGCAGATGGCGGGCCTCTCCGACGGGCACGATCAGACCGTGTTGCGCGGCACCAAGGAAAGTGGATCGTTCGCTGTCTTCTATCTGAAAGCCGGGCGCCTGATTGCCATTGACGCGGTGAACCGGCCCAAGGAATTCATGGCCTGCCGGCGCCTGATCGGCCTTGATGTTGATATTGATTGCAAGGCACTCGCCGATAGCGACGTCGATCTGGCGCAGCTCGCAGCACCAAGGGAAAGCACCGTTGACGTCTGAGAAACCGATGGCATAGGATGGACGTTCGCTGCGATAAGCGAGCGCTTAGTAGTGGCAAGCGTTTTAGAGTGCGAAAAAGCGCACCGAAGGAGACAACAAAGATGCCAAGCGCGGGGCACGTGTTTCGACTGGCGGATCTGGTGCAGATCACCGCACGCCGCCATCCGCACCAGGTCGCGATCGTGCACGATCGCGGCACACTGACTTTTGCAAGGTTCCACGAGCGCACGTTAAGGTGCGCCCAGGCCCTGCTTGGCCTTGGCCTTAAGACCGGCGATGGCGTTGTGCTCTTTGCGCGCAATGGCCCCGAGTATCTCGAGCTGTATATCGCCTTGCAACTCGCGGGTCTGGTCGCGATTCCCGTCAACTATCGCCTGAGCCCAGCCGAGCTCGTCTACGTCCTTGACAATAGCGGCGCACGAGGGCTCGTCATTGACGACGCGTTCACGCACGTCTATGCCGCCGCGCGCGGAAAGAGCGCGACGTCCTTGCACGCGCTCGTGATTCTGAAGGGCGAGGTGAGCGAACCGATGGCCTACGAGACGCTGCTCGCCCAAGCCGACGCCATCGAGCCGGTCGTGACGACCACGCCCTACTCCCCTGCGGCGATTTTCTACACCTCGGGCACCACCGGCTTTCCCAAAGGAGCGGTCATGAGTCACATGACCGTGCTGATGCGTTTTTGCTCGTGGGGCTGGCGCTTTGGCATTACCGAGGAAGACGTGCTGCTCGTCACCGGGCCGCAGTTTCACCAGTCGTTCGGCTCGATTTCGCTTCTGTCCCTGTGTGTGGGCGCAAAGCTTGTGCTGCACACCGATTTCGAGGCAGCGCGCGTGACGTCGTGCATCAGCCGTGACGGCATCACCTGGTCGTTCATGGTGCCCAAAATGCTTTCGGCGGTTCTCGAGAGCGCAGCCTCGGGCACGCCGGTTGGCGACTGTCGCGCGCTGCGCGGCCTGATGAGTTCGGGCTCGACACTGCCAACGCCGGTGTTGCGCGGCCTGATCGACGCCTTCCCCACGACGCGACTGGCCGACGCCTATGGCTGGACCGAGAGCGGCTGGATCACCTATTGCCGTCATGAAGACATGCTGGGCGAGTCGCGCACCGTGGGCAAATCGTCCTATGGTTGCGAACTGGCCATTCTCGATGACGACGGCAACCTCCTGCCGCCAGGCGCTGTCGGCCAGATCTATGCGACCAACCCGGTGGCCTTTCTGGGCTATCACGACAACCCCGAGGCGACCGCCGACATGCGCCGCGGCAAATGGGAAACCGGCGGAGACGTCGGCATGCTCGATGACGCCGGTTTCCTTTATCTCTACGACCGCCGCCGCGACATGATCGTCAGCGGCGGCGAGAACATCTATCCGGCCGAAATCGAACGCGTGCTCGCCGAGCATCCGACAGTGCTCGAAGTCGCCGTGGTTGGCGTGCCCGATGACAGCTGGGGCGAATCGCCCAGGGCCTGCGTCGTCTTCAAGTCCGGCATGGCCGCAACAGACGAGGAACTGCTTGGCTTTTGTGCCGACAAGCTCGCGCGTTTCAAGCATCCGAAATCGATTTATCACTTCGAGGCGCTGCCCAGAAACAGCATGGGCAAGGTCTTGCGGCGCGAATTACGTGAACGTTTCTGGAACGAAGGGAAAACTGCATGCGATCTGATCGGCTCATCATGAATGACTTCCTCCGCACGCTCGTCTGCGCACTTGCCGCAGGCCTCGCGTTTCTCGTGCCGCAAGCCTCGTTTGCGCAAACCATCAAGATCGGCGCCGTCAACAGTCTTACCGGGCCGCATTCGGGCTTTGACGTGCCGGCAAGCGAAGGCCTGCACATGGCGATTGACGAGATCAACCACGCCGGCGGCGTCACGATCAAGGGCAAGCACTACACCATGCAACTGGTCGAGGAAGACGCCCAGTCCAACCCCGAGTATTCGACCAGCGGCGCGCAGCGCATCTTGCAAGACGAGGACATCAAGATCGCCTTTGGCATGCTCACGAGCGGGCCCGGCATGCCGGCTGCAACGCTCTTCGAGAAGAACGGCCTGATGTTTTTTGGCGGCTTCACGCTGATGGACACGGTGCTTGGCAAACCCGGCAGCGAGTTGATGTTTCGCACGCTCGATGCCGATGATGTCGTCGCCAAGGTGTTCGTGCCCGAAAGCATCAAGACCCTGGGCGTGAAGAAAGTCGGCATCCTTCTACCCAACGAAGATGTCAGCCGCTCGATCGTCGAGACCTACAAGCCGCTGCTTGAGAGCCAGGGCATCACGGTTGGCCCGATCGAATATTTCCAGCCCAATAC
The DNA here is from genome assembly GCA_903970185.1 of Gammaproteobacteria bacterium. GTDB lineage: Bacteria > Pseudomonadota > Gammaproteobacteria > Burkholderiales > Burkholderiaceae_D > CAJCIC01. The sequence goes on along the minus strand of CAJCIC010000025.1, from coordinate 561 downwards.
CCAGGATCTGGCGCCAGTGTTGCGCAAGTTCGCAAACCAGGGCCTGGATGGCCTTCTGGTTGGCACCAACGATGCCATCGTCGAATCGCTGGTCAGGCAAAGCCTCGAAGTCGGCGGCCTGCCCAAGAGGTTCCTGTATCGCGGTGGCTCGGGCGCGCCAGCAATGAAATACGTCAAGCAGCTCGATGGCTTCACCTGGCAGATCTTGACGCGCGACCTCGACTACACCAGCGATGCCAAGGTCAAGCAATGGCTTGTGCGCTACAAGGCGTTCACGAAGAAGGACCTCGCGCCGAATACCTACTGGGCGCTGACCTTCTACGACACCGTGTTCATGCTCGCCCACGCCATGGAAGCGGCGGGCACGACCTCGGACGTGAAAGCCATTGCCGCGCAGATGAAGACCACGCCCTATGACGGCGTGCGCACGATGCGCTTTGACAAGGATGGACGCTGCCTCTCGGATTTCGATATCGGCATCCTGAAAGACGGCAGCGTGCACTCGGTTCGCGCCCAGATCCACTGATCCCGGTGCCACCGCCGCGGCGGTTTTGCGCCACG
>CAJCIC010000024.1 GCA_903970185.1 Gammaproteobacteria bacterium | reverse complement strand
GACGAAGAAAATCCGATGCTCGGTTTTCGGGGTGCCTCGCGCTATATCTCCGAAGGCTTCGCCGAATGTTTCGAGATGGAGTGCATGGCCCTAAAACGCGTGCGCGAGGATATGGGGCTGACCAATGTGGAGATCATGGTCCCGTTCGTGCGAACTCTTAAGGAAGCGTCACAAGTAATTGAATTATTGAAGAAAAATGGGCTTGAACGAGGGCGGGAAAAGCTCCGCATCATCATGATGTGCGAAGTCCCCTCAAATGCCATCCTGGCGGAGCGCTTTCTTGAATTCTTTGACGGCTTCTCGATCGGGTCGAACGATCTGACCCAGCTTGCGCTTGGACTTGACCGCGATTCGGGGCTGGTTGCCGAAGGCTTTGACGAACGTGACCCGGCCGTCACGGCGCTTTTGTCGCGCGCAATTGCCGCCTGCAAGGCGGCGGGCAAGTACGTCGGCATTTGCGGCCAGGGGCCTTCGGATCACCCCGACTTCGCGCAGTGGCTGGTCGACGAGGGCATCGAGTCGATTTCGCTTAATCCTGACACCGTCGTTGACACCTGGAACGCGATAGCGCAAGCCACCCATAAAGGCGCATAATTATTGCATTCTGGCGCTCTGCGGAGACTCCCATGAAGCATGGCCATACGCTTTTGTTCGGTGCGCTGCTCGTTCTGGCAAGTGGCGCGGCGCTGGCTGATCCGGTCTATCGCTGGGTCGACTCCAGCGGTGTTGTCAGTTACGGCACGAAACCGCCCGCCAATGCCCAGGGCCTGCGTGCCGTCAATGTCGATCAGCCGGTGGCGTCGTCGGGCTCGCCTTCAGCTGACAGCCAGCGCCTGTCCGAATCGCTCGCTGACATGGAACACGACCGCCTCGAGCGGCAAAAGGCCGAGGCCAAGGCCGAAGACGAGCGCAAGAAGGCTCAGGAAAAGCGCGACCGGGCCTTGCTTGAAGCCCAGCGCGAGCAGCATCTGGAAGACTGTATCAACGGCACGCTGACGGCGGCCGATTGCAATGACGTCAGCCTTGGTTATTACCCGGTGGTGGGCTATCGCGGCCCCCACCCCCTGATCACGCAGGGTCCAAAGGTGCCAACGCCCGCGCCCGTCGTGCACCAGAATTCCCCGGTTGCCAAGCCCGCGCCGCGTCCGCAGCCCAACTAGCGGGTGTTCTGTTTCAGGATGCGCTGCTGCTCCCGGCGCCAGTCGCGATCGCGGTCGGCTTCGCGCTTGTCGTGCTGCTTTTTCCCCTTGGCAAGGCCGACTTCAAGCTTGATCCGGCCTGCCTTGTAATGCAGGTTAAGGGGGACAAGGGTGTATCCGGCGCGCTCGACCTTGCCGATCAACTGCGCGATTTCGCGCGCGTGCAAGAGCAGCTTGCGCGTGCGCACCGGGTCGACGCTGACGTGCCGCGAGGCCTCGGCAAGCGGGGTGATGTGGGCCCCGAAAAGCCAGACTTCGGCGTCTCGAACGACGACATACGCTTCCTTGATGTTGGCGCGGCCGGCGCGAATGGCCTTCACTTCCCAGCCCTCCAGAACCAGTCCGGCCTCAAGGCGCTCCTCGATGAAGTAATCGAAGCGGGCTTTCCTGTTATCGACAATGCTCATGAGATTCTGATGCCCATCTGTGCCTGTGCATGCCCGGGCGAAGAGCACGGCGCGTGTAGAATTGCCGCCGCTCGTACGCCACGCCCGGTGGCATTTGTTTAGCCCGCTTGTGGCACATGCCGTATGCCCTTGATCGAAAAGTCCGTTCTCGTGCCGTTTAGTGCGGCAAAGATGTATACCCTCGTCGAGAAGGTCGAAGATTATCCACAATTTTTGCCCTGGTGCGGGGGTGCCTCGGTCAAGCCGATCTCGGCGCTTGCGATGGAAGCCAGCATCGACATCCGTTTTAAGGGCATGGCGCAGCGTTTTACCACCGTAAACACGCTCGTGCCTGATCATCGCATCGATATGGCGCTCAAGGAGGGACCGTTTTCCGACCTCGACGGCGTCTGGCGCTTCACCGCCCTTGAGGATAACGCCTGCAAGGTCGAATTTCGCCTCGAATACCGTTTCTCCAGCCGCCTGCTTGAAGCCCTGGTCGGTCCGGTATTCCATTACATCGCAAGCACTTTTGTCGACAGCTTCACGAAGCGCGCCTTCGCGCTTTATGACACGCAGCGCTTGTAGCCTGATGCGCGTCTTAGTGATGTATGTGCTGGGTGACACGCCGCCCACAGAGGCGCTTGAGCTCGCTGACGACGCCACGCTTGAAGATGCGCTTTTAGCCAGCGCGCTTTGGCGCTCGATCAAGGACAGGGAGGGGCTGCGCGTTGCGATCTTCGGCCAGCTTTGTGCCTTGAGTCAGCCGCTTTGCGCGGGCGACCGCATCGAGATCCTGCGTCCGCTTGTGATCGATCCGAAGGAGGCAAGGCGCCGTCGCGTTGCCGTTCGGGCGAGCAAAAAGCGCTAGCAGCCCTGCATGTTTTGTTGCAGTTTGGCGACTTCGCTCGCGCGCTGGCTGTCGTCCAGATAATAGCGCTGCCCCTGGTCGTCGCTGCGCTGGATGCGCACCCCTGACTGCAGCGTCGCCAGCGCCTGGCGGCTGGCTTCGCAGCGCTGGGCGTTTTGCGCCGTCTTGGCGTCTTCCTCGGACTTCTTCTTGGCGGCTTCGGCCGCATCCTTTTGGCGCTTCTTGTAATCGAGATCCTGCTCGGCGAGCGACTTCGGATGTGCCGGGCTGTTGCCATCGGCGGCGCTGTCAGCAGGTGCTGGCGCTGCCGGAGCGGGTGCGAGGGGATCGACGCTTGACGCCCCGGGCGACTTCATGATGTGCGCCTTGCTGACATTGGGCGGCGGCGGCTGGTCGCTATAGACGGTATGCCCGGCCTCGTCCTTCCAGACCCACTGTGCCAATGCGATCTGGCAAAAAGCACCAAGGACTATGGCCAGCGCGGCTTTGGAGATGATGCGATTCATGTCGAACTCCGGTTTAACGTTGACACAACATACTGGCGGATGACGCAGGCGTCAATCGGCGGCCGACCCTAGGGAGTCCTAGGCTGTTTCTGTATAATCCGCTTTTGTGCCATGAGGGAACGCGATGCGTTTGATTCAAAAAGCACTCACGTTTGACGATGTCCTGCTTGTTCCAGCTTTCTCTGCCGTCCTCCCACGCGATACCCAACTGAAGACGCGCCTTACGCGCGATATCGCCCTTGACATCCCGCTCGTCTCGGCGGCGATGGATACCGTAACCGAAGGGCGCCTTGCGATTGCCATGGCACAAGAAGGCGGCATTGGCATTGTGCACAAGAACATGACCCCTCGCGAGCAGGCGCGCGAGGTCGCGCGCATCAAGCGCTACGAATCCGGCGTACTGCGCGATCCGATCACGATCCCGCCGAGCATGAAGATCCGGGATGTGATCGCGCTTACCGTGCAGCATGGCATTTCCGGCTTTCCGGTGGTCGAGGGCCGCAAGGTGGTTGGCATCATCACCAACCGCGATCTGCGTTTTGAAGAAGATCTCGAAGCCGAGGTGCGCAGCAAGATGACCCCGGCCGAGAGGCTGGTCACGGTGCGCGAGGGCGCCAGTCGCGAGGAAGCCAAGCGGCTCATGAACCGCCACCGCCTCGAGCGCGTGGTTGTCGTCGATGACGACTTCAACCTGCGCGGCCTGATCACGGTGAAGGACATCCAGAAATCGAGCGAGCATCCCTTCGCCTCGAAAGATGACCAGGGCAAGCTTCGCGCCGGCGCTGCGATCGGCGTTGGCGAGGATACCGAAGAGCGCTGCGAGCTTTTGGTTGCAGCAGGCGTGGACGTCCTTGTCGTTGATACTGCGCATGGCCATTCGGCAGGCGTCTTGCAACGCGTCAAGTGGGTCAAGACCCACTATCCGCAGGTGCAGGTGATCGGTGGCAACATTGCTACCGGCGCTGCCGCCAAGGCCCTGGCTGATGCGGGCGCTGATGCCGTCAAGGTCGGCATCGGCCCGGGCTCGATTTGCACGACGCGCATCGTAGCCGGCGTTGGCGTGCCGCAGATTACGGCGATTGCCAACGTCGCCAAGGCCCTTGAAGGATCGCAGGTGCCCTTGATTGCCGATGGCGGCGTGCGCTATTCCGGCGATATCGCCAAGGCCCTTGCAGCCGGCGCCTACAGCGTCATGATGGGCGGCATGTTTGCCGGCACGGAGGAGGCGCCTGGCGAAGTCATCCTGTTTCAGGGCCGCTCCTACAAGGCCTATCGCGGCATGGGCTCGGTGGGTGCCATGCAGGACGGCTCGGCCGATCGTTATTTCCAGGACGGCGAGAATCCCAATTCGGACAAGCTCGTGCCAGAAGGCATCGAGGGCCGCGTGCCCTACAAGGGCAGCGTGCTTGCCATCTTGCACCAGTTAACGGGCGGCATTCGCGCCAGCATGGGCTACTGTGGCTGCCGTTCGATTGACGAGATGCGATCAAAGGCCGAGTTCGTCGAAATCACCTCGGCGGGCATTCGTGAATCGCATGTGCATGACGTCCAGATCACCAAAGAAGCCCCCAACTACCGCGTCGAATGATGCTGCGAACCGATCGCCCAAGACCTGAAGCATGTGGTCCCGTTGGCGACATCAGCGCGTGAACGCGCGCCGCCCGGCGGTTCCCTTCGTGCTGGTGTGTGTCTTTATGGACGTGCTCGGCTACGGCCTGATCATTCCGGTCTTGCCCACGGTGATTGGTGAGTTCACCTCGAGCCGCCAGATGCAGGCGCACTGGTACGGCGTCCTGTCTGCAAGCTATGGCTTGATGCAGTTCTGCTCGGCGCCGCTTCTGGGTGCACTGTCCGATCGCTTCGGGCGCAGGCCGGTTCTCCTGATCTCGACCTTTGGCCTTGCCTGCGACTTCCTTCTCGTCGCCCTCGCGCCCTCGCTTTGGATCATCCTGATCGCAAGACTGCTCGGTGGCATCACGGCGTCGAGCTTTTCGGTCAGCTCGGCGTACATTGCCGACGTCACTTCGCCCGAGACACGCAGCAAGAGCCTCGGCCTCATCGGCGCGGCGTTTGGGCTCGGCTTTATCGTCGGCCCGGCGCTTGGCGGCGTACTTGGCAATTCCAATCCCCGCCTGCCGTACTTTGTCGCAGCCGGGCTTGCCACGATCAACTTTTGCTACGGCGTGCTGATCCTGCCTGAATCGCTGCCGCGCGAGTCGCGCTCGCCGTTCAGGCTGGCCAGGGCCAACCCGTTTTCGGCGATCGCCAATATTGTTCGCGTGCACTCGGTCGGCACGCTGGTCCTTGTCATTACGCTCATCAACCTCGCTGCGTTCGTGCTGCGCTCGACCTGGGTGCTCTATACGACGTTTCGTTTTGGCTGGACGCCGCGCGACAATGGTCTCGCACTACTCGCCGTGGGTGCCTGCGCTGCCCTCGTGCAGGGTTTCCTGATGGGGCCGATCCTAAAGAAGGTGGGCGAGAGGCGAAGTGTGCTCTTGGGAACGCTGTCAGGGGGTCTTGCCTATTTCGCCTACGGCCTTGTCACCCATGGCTGGATGCTCTATCCGATCATTTTTCTGGATTTCATGTCCAACGTCGCAGCGCCCGCGCTGCAAGGCATCATCAGCAAGGCGGTGGGCGCAAAAGAGCAGGGCGTGACCCTGGGTGCGGTCAACGGCCTTGCCAGCGTCATGCTGGTCATCGCGCCCTTGATCGGTGCTACCGCGATCGGCGCCGTGGCTACGCTTCCTGTCAATGACTTTCGCGTCGGCGGCTCGTTTTACCTCTCGGGCCTGCTGGAGTTCTGCGCGCTTATCTTTCTCTGGCGTTTTTTCTCAAGGCGGCCCTTGCTCGCCGTGACCCCATCTTCTTCCCATGCATAGCAAGATTCTGATTCTGGATTTCGGCTCGCAGGTAACGCAACTGATTGCAAGGCGCGTGCGCGAAGCCAATGTCTACTGCGAAATTCATCCCTCGGACATGTCAGACGATGCCGTCATCGCGTTCGCTGCAACCGGCATCATCCTTGGCGGCAGCCATATGTCGGCCTATGAGGAAAGCACGTCGCGGGCGCCCCAGGCGGTGTTCGAGGTCGGCGTTCCGGTCCTGGGTATCTGCTACGGCATGCAGACCATGGCGCAGCAACTGGGAGGAAAGGTCGAAAGCGGTACGACCCGCGAGTTCGGCTTTGCGAGCGTGCGCGCCCACGGCCACACGCGGCTGCTTGCGGGCATCGAGGACAAGAAGGGCGAAAACGGCGAGGGCTATCTCGATGTCTGGATGAGCCATGGTGACAAGGTCACCGAATTGCCGCCCGGCTTTATCAAGATGGCCTCCAGTAGCGGCTGCCCGATCGCCGCCATGGCCAACGAAGCGCGCGGCTTTTATGGTGTCCAGTTCCATCCGGAAGTGACCCATACGCGCCAGGGCAAGGCCATTCTCGAGCGCTTCGTTTTGGACATCTGCAAAGCCAAGCCTGACTGGGTGATGCGCGACTACGCGAGCGAGGCAATTGAAAGTATCCGCGCCAAGGTCGGAGATGAACACGTCATCCTCGGCCTTTCAGGCGGCGTTGACAGCTCGGTGGCAGCGGCGCTGTTGCACAAGGCGATCGGCAAGCAGCTGACCTGCGTTTTCGTCGATCACGGCCTTTTGCGCCTGAACGAGGCCGAGCAGGTGATGAGAACTTTTGCAGACAACCTCGGCGTGCACGTGATTCACGTCGATGCCGCCGAGGATTTTCTGTCACATCTTGCCGGCGTTAGCGATCCTGAAGCCAAGCGCAAGATCATCGGTCGCGAATTTGTCGAGGTGTTCCAGCGCGAGGCGAAGAAAATTGCCGATGCGAAGTGGCTCGCGCAAGGCACGATCTACCCGGACGTGATCGAGTCCGCAGGCGCTGCAACCGGCAAGGCGACAACGATCAAGTCGCATCACAACGTTGGCGGCTTGCCTGAAACGCTCGATCTGAAGCTGCTTGAGCCCTTGCGCGAGCTGTTCAAGGATGAAGTGCGTGAGCTTGGCGTAGCGCTGGGTCTGCCGCGCGAGATGGTCTACCGCCATCCCTTTCCCGGACCCGGACTGGGCGTTCGCATCTTAGGCGAGGTGAAACGCGAGTACGCCGATCTGCTGCGCCGCGCCGATGCGATTTTCATCGACGAGTTGCGGGCGGCAAAAGGTGACGACGGCGTTTCCTGGTATGACAAGACGGCGCAGGCTTTCGTCGTCTTTCTGCCGGTCAAGTCGGTGGGCGTGATGGGCGATGGCAGGACTTACGAGTGGGTGGTGAGCCTGCGAGCGGTGATCACGACAGATTTCATGACCGCCCATTGGGCGCCGTTGCCGCATGAGCTTCTTGGCAAGGTCTCAAACCGCATCATCAACGAGGTGCGTGGCATCAATCGCGTGGTCTATGACATTTCGGGCAAGCCACCTGCGACAATCGAGTGGGAGTGACCGGACCGAGCCGCTTCCTTATTGTCCCACGGCCCGCTGCGATAGTTAACCCCGAGTTTTTGGGCAATAGTGGCAAAAACTCCCTTTTTGCTCGCGCTGGTCATAATGGTGTTCTCGGTTGAACATCGGCGGATACCCGGGTTGCTTCCGGCGTTCAGCCGACGGTGCCCGGTGTTTTGAACGCAAAGGCAAAGAATGCAGCGACGGCCAGAAACGCGAACGCCACGAGATAGTTCCACGCGAGTTTCTTGAACCCTGAGTTTCTGGGCAAAACTGGCAAAAATTCCGGGAAAACGCGGATCTTGCTAGATCTCCCAAAATGGGAGATACTGCTGATCGATGAGAGTGATCGCCAAGAGCAGCCTGAAGAAATTCTGGGAGCGACCCGGTTGCGCTGATGCGCGAGGCCCGCTCCACAGCTGGTACGAGGAGGCTCTGAGGGCAAAGTGGCGCAGGCCGCAGGACATCAAAGACCAGTTCGCGAGCGCGAGCATCTGCGGTAACAACCGCGTCGTGTTCAACGTAGGCGGCAACAAGTACCGGCTCGTCGTCGAAGTGCAGTATCAGGCGGGAATCGTTTGGGTGAAGTTCGTCGGAACACATGTGCAATACGACCGCATCGATGTGGAGACCGTGAATGACTATTAAGCCGATTCGAAACGAAGA
>CAJCIC010000023.1 GCA_903970185.1 Gammaproteobacteria bacterium | reverse complement strand
CGACCGACGATGATGAGCGCGATCGCGGCGTTGAGCCTGTGCGCATCGCCATTGGCCGAAGGATAGGCGACAAGCACGAGCAGCGCCGCCGTGACCATCAGCTTGTCGGCCACCGGATCAAGAAAGGCGCCAAAGCGCGATTCCTGTCCGAGCCTGCGCGCAAGCCAGCCATCAAGCCAGTCGGTCAGTGCTGCCGCCACGAACACGATGGTCGCCGCGGCATCCTTGTTGGGCTCGCTCATCCACGACGGTGGAAAGTAAAACAACCCGACAACCAGGGGAATCAGGACAATGCGCAGCCACGTCAAGAAAATCGGTACGTTCAATGGCATAAAGGGAGGGCCACGACAGCGGGACCACGACAGCGCGCGAATGTCACGGATTATAGCTGCGTGCGCTTGCGCTCAATGGAGCTGGCGGTAGATCTCTTCGGCAAGTTGGCGGGAAATGCCATCCACCGTGGCGATTTCATCAACCGTCGCTGCCATCACGCCGCGCAGGCCACCAAAGCGGGCAAGCAACTTCTGGCGACGCTTGGCGCCAATCCCCTCGATCTCCTCAAGGCGTGAGGTGGTCCGTGTACGGGCGCGCTTGGAGCGCATGCCGGTGATGGCAAAGCGATGCGCTTCATCGCGGATCATCGCGATGAGCATCAGCGCTTGCGACTCCTTGCCAAGCACGAGTTCTGGCCGGCCGTCGGCAAAAACCAGCGTCTCAAGGCCGACTTTTCTGTCTTCTCCCTTGGCAACACCGACGATTAGGCCGATATCGAGGCCAAGCTCTGCAAAGACTTGCCGCGCCGACTCGACCTGGCCGCGGCCGCCATCAATCAACACCACGTCGGGCATCACGCCCTCGCCGTTAACCAGCTTTTCGTAGCGGCGCGACAGGACCTGGCGCATGGCACCGTAATCGTCACCTGGAATCACGCCGGTGATGTTGTAGCGTCGATACTCCGACGACTGCATGGCATGGTGATGGAAGACGACGCAGGAGGCCTGCGTCGCCTCGCCCGAGGTGTGGCTGATGTCGAAACATTCAACGCGCACCTGGGCCAGATCGGGATGCTCGTTATCCAGCCCAAGCACGTCGGCAAGCGCACGCGTGCGCGCCTGCTGCGAGCCCTCCTCGGAGAGGAGCCGCGCAAGCGAAAGCGCGGCATTGCGTTCGGCCATGTCAAGCCATGAGCGCCGCTGGCTTTGCGGCTGGCGGACCAGCTGGACACGATGGCCGCACTGCTCGGCAAGCGCCTCGATCAGCTCGGGCGCATCGAGATTCTGGTTGACGATCAAGGTCGGCGGCACAAAGCGCTCGGCGTAGTGCTGCACCAGGAACGCCTCGAGAATTTCGATTTCGAGCGGCTTGTCGATGACGCCTGCGGCCCAGTCGACGTGCGTCGGAAAGTAGGCGCGATCGCCAAGATGACGGCCGCCGCGCACCATGGCGAGATTGACGCATGCACGGCCGCCTTCAAGGCGAACGGCAATGATGTCGGCATCGGCGTCGGTGCCAAGCTCGACTGTCTGGGTTTGCAAGACCCTGGAGAGAGCGCCAATCTGATCGCGCACTAACGCCGCCTCCTCGAACTGCAGGGCTTCTGCCGCGCGCTGCATGGCGGCGTTGAGATCGGCCATGACTTCGGAAGTCTGGCCATGCAGAAAACGCGACGCGTTGGCGACCGCGTGGGCATAACTCGCCTCATCGATAAGGCCAACGCAAGGCGCGCTGCAGCGCTTGATCTGGTGCAAAAGACAGGGTCGCGAACGATGACTGAAGACCGTGTCCTCGCAGGTGCGAAGCAGGAACACCTTCTGCAGGATGTGGATACTCTCCTTGACCGCCCAGGCATTCGGAAACGGGCCGAAATACTGGTTTTTTCGATCGATGGCGCCACGGTAGTAAGCCATGCGCGGGAATGCGTGCCCGGTAAGCTTCAGGTAGGGATACGATTTGTCGTCGCGAAAGAGGATGTTGTAGCGCGGCGCCTGGGCCTTGATGAGATTGTTCTCGAGCAAGAGGGCCTCGGCTTCGCTGCGCGTGGCGGTCGTCTCGATGCGCGCGATGCGCTCGACCATGTGGGCAATGCGCGGACTGAGCTGCGTTTTCTGGAAGTAGGAAGAGACGCGTTTCTTCAGATCACGCGCCTTGCCCACATAGAGCAGCGCGCCCGTTTGGTCGTGGAAACGATAGACGCCGGGCAAGCCTGGCAAGTCAGCCACATACGCCTTGATATCGAATTCAGCAGGCGTGCTCACGACAGGCGCCCGCGGATGTCGGCTAGCACCGCATCGAACATGTCAACCGTCAGTCGCCCGGTCTGGGTGTTGTAGCGACTGACGTGGTAGCTGTCGACCAGGGTCAATCCCGGTTGCAGAAGATGCACGGCATGGTGCCCGAAGGGCCAGGCCGCGGCCTTAAGCGAGAGTGCCGTGAGGCTCGCGCGATGGGCAATCTGCCCGAGCGCAAGAATCACCCTGATCGACCCTTGTGGCTCGAATTCGGCGCGCAGGTAGTCGTTGCAGCGCCGGATTTCATCGAGCTCGGGCTTGTTTGCCGGGGGCAGGCACTTGACGGCGTTGCTGATGCGGCAATTGATGAGCTTGAGATCGTCAGTTGCCGAGCGGCTTTCAGGCGCCGAGGCGAAACCGGCGCGATACAGCGCGGAAAACAGCATCGGACCGCACCAGTCGCCGGTAAACGGGCGCCCGGTCGCATTGGCGCCGTGAAGACCGGGTGCGAGCCCGACGATCAGGAGCTTGGCGTTGGCATCGCCAAACGGCGGCACCGGCCGGCAAAAATAGTCGGGGTGCTCAAGTTTGACCCGATCCAGAAAGCTTGCGAGGCGCGGGCAGCGCCGGCAGTCCGGATCGTAGGTCGACGCCTGCGGCGCGCCAGTGCTCGCGTCGGGGCGGCTTGCGCCCGCCTTCACCGCGCCCTACTTGACGCGGTTGCGATACTCACCGGTACGCGTATCGATTTCGATCTTGTCGCCGATCGCAACGAACGCCGGAACCGGAAGTGCAAACCCGGTGTTGATCTTGGCAGGTTTCATGACCTTGCCTGACGTATCGCCCTTGACCGCAGGCTCGGTGTAGACGACCTCCCGGATCACCGAGTTGGGCAGCTCCACCGAGATGGCCTTGCCGTCATAGAAAACCACCTCGCAGGACATGCCATCGTCGATGTAGTTGATGGCATCGCCGAGGTTGTCCTTTTCAACTTCGAACTGGTTGTATTCCGCATCCATGAACACGTACATGGGATCGGCGAAGTACGAGTAGGTCGCTTCCTTGCGATCGAGTACGACAACTTCGAACTTGTCGTCAGCGCGGTAAACCTCCTCGCGACCCGCATCGGTCAGAAGATTCTTCAGCTTCATCTTGACGACAGCGCTGTTGCGGCCCGACTTGTTGTATTCAGCCCGTTGCACGACCATTGCGTCGTTGCCGATCTTGATGACGTTGCCGGCACGGATTTCTTGAGCAGTTTTCATTGTGGCTTGTAGCGGCGAGCCTGAAAATGCATCGCCGACCTGAAAGAGGCCGCTATTCTAGCAATTTCCTGGCGAATTGGCCCGCACCTTGGGCGAGTTCGGGCAGCGATTCGAGCACTTCTGCCCAGCTTTGCGCGCATGGCGCCAGGGCCTCGCGCGCCCTCGCCCATGCCATCAAAGTCGCGGCCAGGCCGGTATCCCGACGGCATAGCGCAAGCGCTGCATCGCGCTCGAGCGCGGCGACATCCTGGGGCCAGGCGGCGGTATACCGCTGCAAAAATGCGCTGAGCTTGACCAGGTGCACATCGCTTGCCTGCGGATATATATCCCAGAGCATCGGGCGAGCGCTCAATTGCGCGCGAACGAACGAATCCTCGCCGCGCACGACATTCATATCACACGACCAGAGCAGGCGATCAAATTCGCTCTGGCTCATGAAGGGCAGCACCGTCACGGTCAACGCGCCGAGACTGGCGCTACTGCCCGCTCGAGCGCTGCCGCAATACCGGCTTACCGCTTCGGGCATGACCCCTTCTGCGACCAGCACGTGCATGCGAACATCGCAAATCGCGGCCAGCACAAGGAAGAAATCGTCTGGCCAGCCATGCGGATAGACGAAAAACGACACGCGCAGTTCGTCTTGCCTGGGAGGCAAGACGCAAAGGCGTGCCCAGAAATGGGCGATGGCGCCTGGGTCGGCCTGAAAAGCCAGGCGCTTGGACCTGAGTTGCGGCTCGCGCAGGATGCCACCGGTTCGGGCTGTAAAGCCGGGGAAAAAATAATAGCAAGTGGGCAGGTCCGAGCCCCTTGGCGAGGGCAGGCCATGGCATCCCTCGACCCATTGCTCGGCCGACAGATACTCGATGTTGAGCCACGCCGTCCTGGCCTTGTGCATCGCCTCAGTCATCGCCGCGGGCAGGCCGCAAGCGAATGTCTCAAGCACGATCTCTGCGATTTCGCCGCTGAAGGGGTCGCAATGCTCGACGTCGACGCCTTCGGCATGCAGCCGATGTGGCAACGCGCAGAGCTCGGGAACGAGTTTTTTCAGGACGTCGAGGCGATCGATCAGGAGCCTGACGCGAAAGCCTTGATCAAGTGCGAGTCCTCGCGCGAGGCGCCAGGCCACTGCCGCGTCACCGAAATTGTCGACGACGCGGCAGACGACGTCGACGGTGCGCCGGCGTTGCGCAAGGCTCACGAATAATGCTTCTCGACCAGTGCGCGGCAGGCACGGTAGATCGCATCATCGTGCGGCTCGGTCGCAACCGCAGGCGATGTCCCGCGCAGGCGCTTGAGCCTTTGCCGGCTCAGGGCACTCTCCTCGAAATCGAGTCGCGCGAGCAACTCGTCAGCCTGTTCGGGCTGGTTGCACACCAGGACCATGTCGCAGCCCGCGCCCAGCGCCGCATGGGCGCGGGCGTTGATGTCACCGGCGACAAAGGCGCCTTGCATGCACAGGTCATCGCTTAGGATCGCGCCCTCGAAGCCGACCCGCTCGCGCAGGATCGTCTTTAGCCAGACACTGGAAAAACCGGCAGGCCGAAGGTCAACGGCCGGATAGATAACGTGCGCCGGCATGACCGAAGCCAGAACCTGGGCGAGCCCGATGTAGGGAACGATATCCTGGCGCACGATTTCGGCCAGTTCGCGTTCGTCTTCAGGCATCGCGACATGCGAATCGGCGAGCGCGAATCCGTGGCCTGGAAAGTGCTTGCCGCAGTTCGCCATGCCGCCTTGCAGCATGCCATGCATGAGCGCGCGGGCCAGCACGGCAACGACGGTCGGGTCGTTGGAAAATGCACGATCGCCAATCACGCCGCTGCGCCCGAAGTCCAGATCGAGCACGGGCGCGAAACTGAAGTCGATGCCGCACGACCGGATCTCGCGCGCCATGACGTAACCTACCGCATGGGCCTCGGCCAGCACGTCAGCGCCTGGCTCGCGTGCCGCTGCCAGGTAGCGCTCGCCGATGCGTGCCATCGCGGGCAATGGCGTGAAGCCATCGTTGCGAAATCGCTGGACCCTGCCGCCCTCGTGATCGACCGCGATGAGGAGGTCGCTTCGCACCGTCCTGATTTCCGCAACGAGCGCAAGCAGCTGCGCGCGCGAAGCGAAGTTGCGCGCAAACAGGATCAGGGCTGCAACCGAGGGATGGCGCAGTCGCTCGACCTCGTGGCGTGTCAGCGATTCTCCCGCGACATCGACCATGACGCGCAAAGGCGCGATGTTCACGTTGTCCGCTCGATGACAGCGAATGCCGCCGCGTAGTCGCTCTCGTCAGTCAGGCTGACATGGGCAATCAAGCCGCGCTCGCGCATCCAGCCCGCGAGCTTGGGGCCAGGCACCACCTCGGGCTTGCCCGATGGTGCACTCAGGATCTCAGCGGCAAGCCAGCTCATTGGCGCGCGCATGCCAAGACCCAGGGCCTTGGACAGGGCTTCCTTGGCGGCGAAGCGCGTGGCCAGATAGCGCAGCCCGCGCGCCTTGACCTTGGCGCTGCGCGCAGCGAACACCAGGCGCTCGCGGGGTCCGAGAATGCGCATGACGAAGGCATCGCCGCGGCGCGCAAAAACCGCCTCGATGCGATCGATGCGCAAGATATCGGTGCCGATACCGTAGATCACGGGTGCAGGACCGCGCGGGCCCTGACCATCGCCGCCTTGAAATCTGCCACTGCAGTGGCTAGGCCCACCCAGAGCGCGTGCGCGACAAGCGCATGACCGATGTTCAATTCCTCGATCTCTGCGATTTGCGCAATCGGCGTGAGATTGGCCAGGGTCAGGCCATGGCCGGCGTTCACCGCAAGGCCGAGCCGCCGCGCATAAACCGCGGCGTCGCGAATGCGAAACAGCGCCGCCTGACGCTTGGCAGCGTCGACGATTTCGGCGTACGCCCCGGTATGGATTTCGATGGCATCGGCCGCGACGCCCGCCGCGGCATCAATCTGCCGCACGTCGGCGTCGATGAAAAGCGAAACCCGGATACCGGCATCGCGCAGCGTCTGGCAGGCGCGGCCCACGCGTGCTTCGTCACCCGCGACGTCCAGGCCGCCCTCAGTCGTGATTTCTTCCCGTCGTTCAGGCACAAGACAGGCGTCCCTGGGCTTGACCTTGAGCGCCAGCTCGACCATCTCGGCGGTAACGGCAAGCTCGAGATTCATGTGCGTCAAAAGCCTGGGCCGGATGCGCAGGGCGTCAGCGTCACGCATGTGGCGGCGATCTTCACGGACATGGATCGTGATCGAATCCGCCCCGGCCTCTTCGGCGATCAGGGCCGCATCGAGGGGGTCCGGATAGGGCGTGCCGCGCGCATTTCTGAGCGTCGCGACGTGATCGATATTGACGCCAAGCGCGATATCGCTGGTTCTTGAACCGAGAAACATGTCAAAGGTCGTTAAGTTCGATCATCATCTGCCGCGTATGCAGCTGCTGGCCGGCAAGATGATGGGCGAGCAGCTGGCGCATCAGCATTTTGCTTTGCAAGGCGGTGCGCGCGTCGCCATAGTCGCCCGCGGCCATATCGTATAGCGTCTTGCCGAGCACGACACCTGACGGATTCGAAGGCACCTTGGTGAGCTTGATGGGACCGCGTTCGGCGACATACCGGTACCATTGGTCAGGCTCGATCGGTTCGTGCCGCTCGGCATCGAAAGTCAGCTGCAAGGCATAGCCCATCTCGCGCAGCAGCGCGTATTCGAATTGTCGCAGGGTGACAGCGGCACCTTGGCTGCGGCCTGAAAGGGCGAGCAACGCCGCGAGATAGGCATCGAAGAGCGCCTCGTGCGGATCGTCGCGCGGCACAAGGCGCATCAGCAGCTCGTTGAGGTAAAAGCCGCAGACCAGCTCCGCTCCGTTCAAGCCGGGTACGCCACCCACCCACTCGGCGCGAGCAAGGGTGAAAAGCTCACTCGCTCGACTGCGCGGACGGACCCAGCCAAGACTCAAAAGACGGAATCCGAGCAGCGTGCCGCGCAAGGCAGAACGGGGGCGCTTGGCGCCGCGCGCAACCAGCGCGACGCGGCCGTGATGGCGGGTAAACGCCTCAACGATCAGGCTGGTCTCCTTGTACGGATAGGTGTGCAGGACAAGTCCAGGCTCATTGGTAATGCGCAACTCGCTCTTGTCAGCCTGCGCCACGGTGCGCTTGGTCGCCGCCGCCTTGTCAATCATAGCCATAGGATTTGAGCGAAGCCTGGTCGTCAGACCAGCCTGATTTCACCTTGACCCACAATTCCAGGTGCACTTTCGCGTCGAGCAGCTTTTCGATGTCGCCGCGGGCGTCGCTGCCGATGTGCTTGAGCTTCTCCCCGCCCTGGCCAATGACCATCGCCTTATGGCCTGCACGCTCGACGAGAATCGTCGCTGCGATGCGGCAGAACCTGCCGCCGCGAGGACTTGGCTCCTCGATGAACTGGTCGATCATCACGGTTGAGCCATAGGGCAGCTCGTCACCGACAAGACGAAACACTTTTTCGCGAATCAGCTCGGCAACCAGGAAGCGCTCGTTACGGTCGGTAAATTCATCACCCGGGAAGATCGCCTCCTGCTCGGGCAAATGCCCGCGAATGGCCGCAAGCAGAAGGTCGCAGCCAAGGCCGGACTTGGCCGAAACCGGAACCAGCGCGGCGTAATCGAATTCGCCGCCGCGTGCGGCCAGATACGGCAGCAACTCGTCGCGATGGCCAAGGGTCTCGGTCTTGTTCGCGACAAGAAGCACGCACTGGTTGGCGGGAATCAAATCGAGGACCTGCCGGTCTTCGGCGCCGAATCGGCCCGCCTCAACCACAAGCAGCACCACATCGACATCGGCCAGCGCTGTGCGCACGACGCGATTCATGGTCTTGTTTAGAGCGCCGTGATGGCGGGTCTGGAAACCCGGGGTATCGACAAAAATGTATTGCGTCGTCTCGTTCGTGAGGATGCCGACGATGCGGTGGCGGGTCGTCTGCGGCTTGCGCGAGGTGATGCTGAGTTTTTGCCCGACGAGTCGATTTAACAGGGTCGACTTGCCCACGTTGGGCCGACCGACGATCGCGACCGTGCCACAGCGAAACGCGCTGGTCTTAGCCGCCGCATCGGCGGCGTCCGCCTTAAGCGACACGCGCCTTCAGGCCTGCGATTTCTTCGTCGTCGACCCTTGCCGTCTCGCCGCCCACCTTGGATCTTGCAGGTGGCTGGGCTTGCGCCTCGACGGGTGTTGGCATCAGCCGTGGCGGCTCGGCTGCCATCTCGCCTGATACCTGCATGCCGGCCTTTTCGGCCGATTTGTCGGCGGCCTTCTCGAGCCCCTTGTCAGCGACCTTCTCGCCGCCGCGCTCGGCGGCCTTCACCGCTGATTTGGCAGGTTTTGCGGCGGCGGCTTCTTCTGGCGTCTGCACGACAGCAACCGACAGGCTCAGTTGTGCCTGCTTCGGGCGCCTGGCCCGTTTCGTTGCCGTGAGCGCCAGGGCCTGCGCCGCTTCGAGCGCCTTTTTTGCTGCTGCCTGCTCGGCAGCACGGCGGCTGCCGCCGCTGCCAAGGACCTGGATCGTGAGCTTGGGCACCGAGCATTCGACTTCGAATTCCTGGTTGTGGGCAGCACCGTGAGTAGCGACCACGGCGTATACCGGCAAGGCGATCTTGCGGCTCTGAAGGTATTCCTGCAGCAGCGTCTTGGCGTCCTTGCCGAGCGTTTTCGGGTCGACGGTTTCAAGCACCGGCTGGTACAGCTTGTTGATCACGGTCCGCGCAGCCTCGAAGCCGCCGTCCAAAAAAATGGCGCCAAATAGCGCCTCAACAGTGTCGGCGAGAATGGACGGACGTCGAAAACCACCGCTTTTCAGCTCGCCCTCGCCCAGGCGAAGAAACTGGCTCAGTTCGAGCCGCTGCGCAATCTCGTAGAGGGACTGCTGCTTGACCAGGTTTGCGCGCAGACGCGACAGGTCTCCCTCGTCGATCTTGGCAAAGCGGTCAAACAGCATCGAGGCGACGACGCAGTTAAGAATGCTGTCGCCCAGGAATTCCAGACGCTCGTTATGCACACCGCTATGGCTGCGGTGTGTTAGCGCCTGCTGCAGCATCGTCCTCGACGAAAATTCGTATCCGAGAGCGGCTTGAAGCGCTTGTGCATCCATGGCGTGCGTCGCGGCCCTTGGGTCACGACCCCCTGTCGCTCTTGCCGGCGTAGTCGATCGAAAGGCTGACCGGCCCGCCAAGCGGGATCTTCTTCTCGTAGGCAAAGGAGATGACAACGCCATCACCCGAGCGCTCGACGTCGAGGTCCTTGCCGCTGATTTCGTCGATGTCGCTAAGGTAGCCAAAGCGGTCGAAATAGGTACGGGCTTCATCAACCGTTTTTGATGCAGCCGCGTCCTTTTTCACCAGCGCCGAGATCGCCCGATACTGCACCAAGGTAGGGAGAACCTTTGCGCCAAGGATAAACACCAGAGCCAAAAGGACCATCACAACGACGGCGCCGATCAGGCTGACGCCAGCTTGCCGGCCGAAGCGAGCGCCCCGCATGCGTATTCCCCTCATTGGAAGGATCCTATCCGTTTAATATTACCGAAGTTCATCCAGATAAAGAACGCCTTGCCGACGATATTTTGGTCCGGCACGAACCCCCAGTAACGGCTGTCTTCGCTGTTATCCCGATTATCGCCCATCATGAAGTAATTTCCCGCCGGAACGGTACAGGAAAGCACCGTGTCATTTTCCGAATATACGCAATTGTCGCGATTCGGGTAGCTATCTGGCACGATCACCGGCGAATGGTCGTCATCGTTCAGAATATTGTTGGATACCTCGTGACCGCTGGAGGGCAGTGTTTCGCGAAATTGCTTGGAGTACAACACCCGGTCGCTGTCGAAGTAGTCGGGTAGCGCCTCCTCAGGAACGGCAACGCCGTTGATCTCGAGTTTTTTGTTGCGGTACACAATCCGGTCGCCAGGAACGCCAATGACGCGCTTGATGTAGTCAATCGACGGATCCTTGGGAAAGCGGAAGACCATCACGTCGCCGCGCTCGGGATGGCCGCTATCGATGATCTTGGTGTTCACAATCGGAAGCCTGATGCCGTAGCTGAATTTGTTCACGAGGATCAAGTCGCCGACCTGCAGGGTCGGAATCATCGATCCGGAAGGAATCCGGAACGGCTCGAAAAGAAACGAGCGCAACAGGAACACGACGAGAATCACCGGGAAAAATCCCGCGGGAAATTCGATCCAGGCCGGCTGCCTCAGTATCGAGTCCCGCAGCGCGCGCCGCTTGTCCTCAAGGTTGGCGTCTTTTTCCTGGAACTGGCTCGTCGCATCGAATTGCGCGAGCGCCGCAGCCGCTTTCGTCTCGCGACGCCTTTTTAGGATCAGGAGATCCGCGAGCCAGACGGCGCCGGTAAACACCATCAGCCAGAACAGGATCAGGGCAAAATTAAAACTCATTAATCCTCCACTTGCAAAATCGCCAGAAACGCTTCCTGGGGAATCTCGACACTGCCGACCTGCTTCATGCGTTTCTTGCCGGCCTTTTGCTTTTCCAGGAGCTTGCGTTTGCGCGTGATGTCGCCCCCGTAGCACTTGGCGAGCACGTTCTTGCGCAGTGCCTTGACGTTTTCGCGCGCAATGATATTCGAACCGATGGCCGCCTGGATGGCGACGTCAAACATCTGGCGCGGGATGATCTCGCGCATCTTCGCTGCCACCTCACGACCGCGATGCTGACTGTTGGCGCGGTGCACGATGATCGACAAGGCATCGACCTTTTCGGCGTTGATCAGCATATCGACCTTGACCACGTCGGCGACCCGGTATTCTTTGAACTCG
>CAJCIC010000022.1 GCA_903970185.1 Gammaproteobacteria bacterium | reverse complement strand
CCCTTCACCACGCTGCACCCAAATCTTGGCGTTGTGCGCGTGGGCGAGTCGCAAAGCTTCGTGATCGCGGACGTACCGGGTTTAATTGCAGGTGCGGCTGAAGGCGCAGGCCTGGGTCATCAGTTTCTGCGTCACCTCAAGCGCACTGGCCTGCTCTTGCACATCATTGATCTGGCGCCCTTCGATGAAGCGGTCGATCCAGTCAAGGAAGCTAAAGAAATCGTGCATGAGCTGGAAAAATTCGATCCAGAACTTGAGGCGAAGCCGCGTTGGCTCGTGCTCAATAAGATCGACATGCTCGACGAGGCTGAACGTAAGAAGCGTATTGCCGATTTCGTCAAACGCTTCAAATGGAAGGGTCCGATTTTCGCGATTTCGGCCTTGACGCACGAAGGCTGCGACGAGCTAGTGCGTGCCATCTTCAAGGAATTGCGTGCGCGCGATCTTGCATCGCGGCCCGCAGATCAGGACGAAGGATTTGACGAAGCCGAAGGCGGGATTGATCCGGAAGATCCACGTTTTAAGACGCTAGGCTAGCAGGTCCGCTCTTGAGCCTCACGACAACGGCAGAGCGCTGGGTCATCAAGGTTGGCAGTAGCCTTGTGACCGATGAAGGCCGTGGCCTTGATCGTCAAGCGATCGCCAGATGGGCGGACCAATTGGCCGGTCTGTCTGCCGCTGGCGCGCAGTTGATTTTGGTCTCCAGTGGCGCCATCGCCGAGGGCATGCAGCGCCTCGGCTGGCCTGTGCGGCCGCGTCAGATTCACGAACTTCAGGCCGCCGCGGCAGTGGGCCAGATGGGGTTGATCGAAGCTTATCAACAAGCCTTCGCGATGCATCATCTGAAGTGCGCGCAGATTCTTCTGACCCACGCAGACCTTGTCGACCGGTCGCGCTATCTGAACGCACGCTCGACCTTGCAGACCCTCTTGGGTCTTGGCGTGCTGCCGATCATCAACGAAAACGATACCGTCGTCACCGACGAAATCAAGTTCGGCGACAACGACACCTTGGCTGCATTGGTGGCGAATCTGATCGAAGCCGATACGCTTGTGATTCTCACAGATCAGGCCGGCCTGTTCGATGCCGATCCGCGCAAGCACCCGCACGCTCGATTGATTAGCTCCGGCGATGCAGGCGATCCGCATCTCGAAGAGGTTGCCGGCGGTGCAGGAAGCGCGGTGGGGCGCGGTGGCATGCTGACCAAAGTGCTGGCTGCCAAGCGTGCAGCAAGAAGCGGTGCGAGCACCATCATCGCCTCGGGGCGCGAGCCTTCCGTGTTGACCCGCCTGGCCGCCGGCCAGAGCATCGGCACGCGGTTGAATGCCACCATGAATCGATTATCGGCGCGCAAGCAATGGATGTCCGATCACCTGCAGCTCGCAGGCGCTGTCAGCCTCGACCAGGGCGCCACGCGCGCTCTGGTCGAGCAGGGCCGCAGCCTGTTGCCGGTCGGCGTCAAGGCGGTCGAGGGCGAGTTTGCCCGAGGTGATGTGGTGGCTTGCCTGGGACCTGACGGCGCCACCATCGCCCGAGGCATCGTCAACTATGGCAGTGCAGATGTCAGGCGAATCGCCGGACACCCGTCCAGTGCGATTGAAGCTCTCCTCGGTTTTATCGAAGAGGCCGAGCTCATCCACCGCGACAATCTGGTCCTGCTTTAATCCCTATTTCGGGATCGAGTCGTAGGGGTTGCCTTTTAAGGCGCGAATGATATCCGTGCGTGTCGGCACACCATTGGCACAGAAGTAATCTTTGAAGAGAGCCGCACGCTGACGATTGGCGTCGGCCTCGTCGATGCGTTTCCAGGTCGGATCGTCGCGCGGCATGAAGGTGTTGTTTGGTGCGAGATAGGCGTAGATCTTCAGTTCGCGGGTGGCGCAGCGCATGCCCTCAAAGCTGGTATTGCGCGCGCCTGAACTGCTGGTTGCGACCAGCACGTAGTGCACCACACCATCAGGTCCGACCGTCAACGAGCGGCTGTCGATGGCAAAGTGGAACTGCGTCGTGGGACTGACGTAGAACTCCAGCAGATCGCGCGGCTCTGGTGGCGCTGGCGTCTCCGGCCCGACCTCAACCCAGTTTTTGTCGTCGGGGCCAAACACATCATCGAGCACACCCGCACTTGCAAAATGGGCAGATCCAGCCAGGATCACGGCCGCTAGGCAGCGGAAAGCGCCAAGCGTCTTAACCGTGCGGCGCAGCGGGAATTGCAGGATGAATCTCGGCACCGGCCTCGGCACTACCGCCTTTTTGGGCGTTGCGTGTGTGCTGACGCAGGTAGCGCGTCTGGTCCTGCTTACGGAAAAGAAGTCTTGAAAGTTCATTTAATGCCTGACTGTAGACGTCGCGCTTGAATTCGATTACGGCGTCCAAAGGGACCCAGTAATCGTGCCAGCGCCAAGCGTCGAATTCGGGATGATCGGTGGCTCGCAGGCTGATGTCCGAATCGCGCCCGACAAGCCGCAGCAGAAACCAGATCTGTTTCTGCCCACGGTAACTGCCGCGCCATTCTCTGCGCACCCACTGGTCCGGCACTTCATAGCGCAGCCAGTCGCGGGTGCGACCGACAATGCGCACATGGTCCGGACTGAGACCAATTTCTTCGCGCAACTCGCGAAACATGGCCTGCTCGGGCGTTTCGCCATGCTTGATACCGCCCTGCGGGAACTGCCAAGAATGCTCGCGGATCCTCTTGCCCCAGAACACTTCGTTTCTGGCATTCGCCAGAATGATGCCGACGTTGGGGCGAAAACCCTCTCTATCCAACATGTCGGTGAGCCTGCAATCCGTTAGAATTAATTCATTATAACCAGACTCTTGCTTGTCAATTCAAGCAATAAAATCAATTAAATGCGTGCGTCACGCTTTTTCATATCGACCCTTAAAGAAGCCCCCTCCGACGCAGAAGTCGTTAGCCACCAACTGATGATCAGGGCCGGATTGATCCGGCGATTAGCAGGCGGCATCTATACATATATGCCGATGGGCCTGCGCTCAATGAAGAAATTCGAAGCCATCATCCGTGAGGAAATGGTGCGCGCCGGCGCCATCGAGTTGCTGATGCCCGTGGTCCAGCCGGCCGAGCTCTGGCAGGAATCGGAACGCTGGACCAAGTACGGCCCGGAGCTTTTGCGCATCAAGGATCGCCATCAGCGTGATTTCATCGTGCAGCCGACGTCCGAGGAAGTGATCACCGATATTGCCCGGCGCGAGCTGCGCAGTTACAAGCAACTGCCGGTCAATTTCTTTCATATTCAGACCAAGTTCAGAGACGAGATCCGGCCCCGTTTTGGCGTGATGCGCGGCCGCGAATTCACCATGAAGGACGCGTATTCCTTCGATCGGGACTTCGCCGGCCTGCAGGTCAGCTATCGCAAGATGTATGAGGCTTATGCCGCGATCTTTACCCGGGTAGGGCTGTCATTTCGCGCAGTCACTGCTGACAATGGATCGATCGGAGGGACGGGGTCGCACGAATTCCATGTGCTTGCTGATTCCGGCGAGGATGCCCTGGCGTATTCGCCGACCTCAGACTACGCCGCGAACGTCGAGATGGCCGAAGCCATGGCCCCGAGCGAGCCGCGCGCCATTGCCAGCGAACCTTTGACCCGCGTGTCCACCCCTGGAAAAGCCAAGTGTGAAGACGTGGCAAGCCTCTTGGGGATTGGGCTTGAACGGACCGTCAAATCGATTGTGCTGGCCACTGAAAAAGACGGTGAGACGCAA
>CAJCIC010000021.1 GCA_903970185.1 Gammaproteobacteria bacterium | reverse complement strand
TCTCCAAGCAAGCGAGTGTGCCTGTATGTCCTGTATGTCCGCTCTCCCAAATCCCAAAGTCTGCATTGGGTCGATATGAGACCTTCGTAATTTCAGACGACTAAAACCAAAACGGCCCGGTTGCGTGAGCAACCGAGCCGTTGAAATTTGGTTGCGGGGACAGGATTTGAACCTGTGACCTTCGGGTTATGAGCCCGACGAGCTGCCAGACTGCTCCACCCCGCGTCAAGACTTCAATTATGCCCTTTCTACGCACATATTGCAATTAACTCCACCGGCGTTCACCCGTATTTGGCATCGCAAGATGCGCAAAGCGCAGACTGATAGCCCATCGCCAATGGCTCGCGCGCCGGCACTGCTGCGGCTCCAGGATGCGAATTCAGTGGCCATTGCCGGAAACGAGCGCGCAGTTGGTACACTAGCTCATGAACTTCTGTTCCAACTGCGGGAAAGCCGTCGCGCTCAAGATTCCCCCGGGCGACAATCGCATGCGCTTTTGCTGCGACTTCTGCGGTGCGATTCATTATCAGAATCCCCGCCTCGTCGTTGGCACCTTGCCGGCGTGGGACGATCTCGTCCTGCTTTGCCGCCGCGCCATCGAGCCACGCCATGGCTTCTGGACGCTGCCTGCCGGCTTTCTCGAAAACGATGAGACCACGGCAGAAGGTGCCGCGCGCGAAACCATCGAAGAAGCAGGTGCACGCATCGAGCTCGGCCCGATGTTTACGATGTTCGACGTTGTTCATGTGCAGCAGGTGCACGTTTTCTATCGTGCACGCCTGCTCGATCTCGAATTCAAGCCGGGAATCGAGAGCCTCGAAGTCCGCATGTTTTCCGAGGCCGACATTCCGTGGCGCGATATCGCCTTTCGTACGGTGAGCCAGACGCTCGAGCACTACTTTTCTGATCGCAGCCGCGGCGTCTTCGAGTTGCACACCGGCAATATCGGCTATTCGCCGCGCACGGTCTTGCCGCAGGCCGAGCGGCTCCTGGCGCCTTGATTCCGTGGCTGGACGGCGCCACGCCGTTTCCGCCGATCAAGAATGCGCTTTCCGATCCGCCGGGGCTGCTTGCCATCGGCGGAGACCTCTCGCGCGCACGCTTGATCGATGCCTACCGCCACGCAATTTTCCCGTGGTTTTCCGATGACCAGCCGATCCTCTGGTGGAGTCCGGATCCACGCATGGTGCTCGAGCTGGACGACTTTCACGTATCGCATTCGCTCAAGAAGCGCCTTCTTGCGTTAACCCGTCCTGACAGCCCCATCGAAGTACGCTGCGACACGTGCTTTGAAACCGTCATGCGCGCTTGCGCCCAGCCCCGTCCCGGACAACCTGGCACTTGGATTTCCGAAGGCATCGTCTCGGCCTACCTCGAGCTTCACCGCCTTGGCAACGCGCACTCGGTGGAAACCTTCATCGACGGCGAAATTGTCGGCGGCCTTTATGGCGTATCGCTTGGCCGCATGTTCTTTGGCGAGTCGATGTTCTCAAACCGCACCGACGCCTCGAAGATTGCGCTGGCTTGCCTCGTATTCTGGCTGCGTGAGCTTCAATTTCCCATGATAGACTGCCAGCAGCAGACGGCCCATCTTGCGTCCCTTGGCGCGCGCCCAATCCGGCGAGACATCTTTGCAGAACGCGTTCTACATCTGGTCGACCTTCCCGCGCCACGGGCGTGGCCCGAGCGACTTGACGGTGTCGCCATGAACGCATTTATGCGAACGCGTGCGAAATGACCCAACTCAAGGAGCTGCCCTTTGCCGCGCTGCAGTTCTATGCGACTGCGACCTATCCGTGCAGCTATCTTGGCGATCGTCACGCGCGCTCGCAGGTTGCAACGCCAAGCCACCTGATCAATGCCGACGTCTATAGCGAACTGGTGCGCTCGGGCTTTCGCCGCAGCGGTCTTTTCACCTACCGCCCGTATTGCGATGGCTGCCGCAGTTGCGTGCCGGTCAGGGTGCGCGCCGAGCTGTATATGCCCAACCGCAGCCAGCGCCGCGCGAGGCGCCGCCACGGCGCGCTGCAGGCGCGCATCTGCGCACTCGCCTTCGATCCCGAACACTACGCGCTTTACCTGCGATACCAGATGAATCGCCATGCCGGTGGCGGCATGGATCACGACAGCCGCGATCAGTACAGCCAGTTTCTCCTGCAAAGCAAGGTCAATACACGACTGGTCGAGTTTCGCGAGTCCGAAGGCCCCGACGCCGGTCTGCTCAGGATGGTAAGCATCATCGACGTGCTCGACGACGGCCTGTCGTCGGTCTATACCTTCTACGAACCGGATCTGCCTGGCTCGAGCCTTGGCACCTACAACATCCTCTGGCAGATCGCCCAGGCACGCGATCTCAGACTGCCCTACGTCTATCTGGGCTACTGGATCGAGCAAAGTGCCAACATGGCCTACAAGGCCAATTTCAGGCCGCTTGAGATGCTGGTCAACGGGCAATGGAGTGCGCTTGACCCGTCAAGCTGAGCCGAACCGGCTTTGCGCTGGCTGATGCTGGCATCTCTTTACCCTGTCGTTCGACCCCTTCTTTTTGCTCTTGAAGCCGAGCACGCCCATGACCTCACGCTTGGCGCGCTGGCATTGCTTTCCCGCCTTGGCTGGCTTGGGGCACCGCTGACCGCTTCATCCAACCTTAGCCGGCGCATCATGGGCATCGACTTTCCGCATCCCGTGGGACTCGCCGCCGGCCTTGACAAGGACGGTCGGGCGATCGACGGCCTTGCTGCGCTTGGCTTCGGATTCATCGAAATTGGCACGGTCACGCCGCTGGCGCAGAAAGGCAACCCCATGCCGCGCATGTTCCGGCTGCAACAGGCCCACGCCATCATCAATCGCATGGGGTTTAACAACGGCGGCCTTGACGCCTTTCTCGCCAACGTCAGGCGGGCTCGCTTTCGCGGCGTCCTCGGCCTGAACATCGGCAAGAACGCGACGACGCCAGCCGAGCGCGCAATCGAAGACTATTTGATCGGGCTTCGTGCCGTCTACGCCCACGCGAGCTATGTCACGGTGAATATTTCATCGCCAAACACCCATGGCCTGCGCGCCATGCAGGAGGGCGACGCCTTTGTGCGCCTGCTCGCGGCGCTCAAGGAGGAGCAGCGCCGCCTTGGCGAGGCGCATCGGCGTTACGTGCCGCTTGCCGTCAAGATCGCGCCCGATCTTGACGAGCCTGCCGTAAGGCAGATCGCCGAGCAGCTGCGCGCGCACGCGATCGACGGCGTGATTGCCACCAACACCACCACCGATCGCAGCAAAGTGCTCGGCATGCGATACGCCAACGAGAACGGCGGGCTGTCCGGGGCGCCCCTTCTTGAAGCCTCGACGAGCGTCATCAGGCAGCTCAAGGCAGAACTGGGAGAATCCCTGCCGATCATCGGCGTCGGTGGCATCACCTGCGGCAATGACGCGCTTGACAAGCTTAGCGCCGGTGCCAAGCTGGTCCAGCTCTACTCCGGGTTGATCTATCGCGGCCCGGCGCTGATCAAGGAGTGCCTGCGCGCGATCGAGAATGCACAGCCGACATAGGGCACCGTGGCGCCGAACCCTGTCCACGGCGCAATTTCACATTGTGGTAAATTGGCTGGCCTGATCGCCATGACATCCCCCGTTCACAAACCGCGCACGGCCATCCAGGTCATCGACCGCATGATGGTGTTGCTTGACGCCTTGGCAAGCGAGCACGACGCGGTCAATCTCAAGACGCTCTCAGCGGTCACGGGCCTGCACCCGTCGACCGCCCATCGCATCCTCAACGACATGGTGCTCGCCCGCTTTGTCGATCGGCCCGAGCCCGGCCAGTATCGGCTCGGCATGCGCCTTCTCGAGCTTGGCAACCTCGTCAAGGGACGGCTTAGCGTACGTGATGCGTCGCTAGAGATGATGCGCGAATTGCACCGGGCGACCGGCCAGACGGTCAACCTGTCGGTGCGGCAGGGCGACGAAATCGTCTACGTCGAGCGCGCCTTCAACGAATTCAGCGGCATGCAAGTGGTGCGCGCCATCGGTGGCCGCGCGCCGCTGCACCTGACCTCGGTGGGCAAGTTGTTCTTATCGGCAGACGATGCGCGCAGCGTACGCAGCTACGCAACGCGGACGGGTCTTTCGGGTCATACCGCAAACAGCATCACTGACGTGGCGATGCTCGATCGCGAACTCGCGCTTGTCCGAACGCGCGGCTTTTCCAGGGACAACGAGGAGCTCGAACTTGGCGTGCGCTGCATTGCCGCGGGTATCCGCGATGACAGCGGCAAGCTGATCGCCGGACTTTCGCTTTCAGCACCGGCAGACCGCATGCAGGATTCCTGGGTGTCGGAACTGCTTGCGACCACCCACAAGATTTCGCAGTCGCTAGGCTACGTCGAGGAGGCGCAAAAGCCCGATGCGCAAAAGCCGCGCAAGGGCTAGCTCGTGACGTGAATCGGCTCGACGCCAACGGCGGGCTCGGAGCCCGTGATGTGCGACGCATCAAACAGGCCGGGCTTTGACTCGACCCACTTCTTGATGCGGTTGGCATCGCCAAAGCGCGTGTACTTGCCAACAGAATCAAGAAGCACGATGAGCACGGTCTTGCCTTCGATCTTGGCCTTCATCACGAGGCACTTGCCCGCTTCGACGATGTAGCCGGTCTTCTGCACGACGATGTCCCAGCCGGGATTGGAGACGAGCGAATTGGTGTTGTGATAGGCCACCATGTGTCGTCCGACCGGAACCGTATAGCCGGTGTCGGTCGAGAACTCCCGAATCGTCGGGTTTTCCGAGGCCGCCTGCAGCAGCTTGGCCAGGTCCGAAGCGCTTGCGACGTTCTCTTTCGAGAGCCCCGTGGGGTCGTTGAAATAGGTGCTCGTCATGCCGAGCTGGGCGGCCTTGGCATTCATTGCTGCAAGGCACGCGGGAAGACCCCCAGGGTAGTTGCGGCAAAGCGCATGGGCCGCGCGATTTTCCGAAGACATGAGCGCGATGTGCATCAGATCGCGGCGCGACAGGACCGTGCCAATCGCAAGACGCGAGTGTGTGCCCTTTTCGGTGTCGAGATCGTCGTCGGTGACTTCAACCATTTCTTCCATGTTCTGGTGAGCGTCGAGCACGACCAGCGAAGTCATCAACTTGGTAATCGATGCGATCGGCAAGGCGACGTCCGAATGCTTCTCGAAAAGCACGTTCGAATTGGATTCGTCCATGACGAGCGCAACACTTGACTGCAGCGCAAGCGGGCCGGTGTCAACGGTATGCAGCCCTTCCTGGGTGGCGATCGAGCCACGCGGTGCAACCGCGGCGTAGACGCGATGCACGCGCAGGTGCGACGTGGCGCGCGCAGCCGGGCGGTGCAGTACGGTCAGGGTGCGATGCGGCGCGCGAGGCGCAGCATTCGTGTCGTCGATGAGCCCCGTCGATGCCGGTGGCAGATGGCTCGTGCGCACAAGCGCATCGGGGGCTGTTTGCGAGGAGGTCTTGGCAACTGCGCCTAGCGAGAATCCCAGCAAAGCGCAGCCAAGCAATCGTGTACAACCTCGCATGCAAGCCTCCCAACGAAAGTGCGCGTAGTGTAGCAAATTGAAATAATCTTTCAAGATTAATAACATAGCTTGGGTCGTTAAGGCAAATTCTCGAAATATTTGCCAAATATCGCACACTTTTGCCATTTCATGTCAGGCGGTGTGCGCATTGCGACAGGATTGACGCAAAGCCTGCCTTAAGAGCGCGCGAGAACGGCATTTGGATGACCCGCGTGCCTGGCGAGCACTGCTCACGCAAGTGCGGGACACGCCGGCGGCCGCCGCCCGCTGGGCTCTCGCACAAAGGCGAGACTAGATGGCCTTGGCGATGGCCTTTCCGACATCAGCGGTCGACGCCGTGCCACCCAGATCGGGCGTGCGCGGCGCGTGGCTATCTGCGAGCACTTGCTCGATGGCAGTGACAATGCGCTGACCCGCCGCAGGGTGCCCAAGATGATCGAGCAAGAGCGCACCCGACCAGATCATGCCGATCGGATTGGCAATGCCGCGGCCGGCAATATCGGGGGCAGAGCCGTGCACGGGTTCGAACATCGATGGGAAATGGCGTTCGGGGTTGATGTTTGCAGATGGCGCGATGCCAATCGTGCCGGTACACGCCGGACCCAGATCGGAAAGGATGTCGCCAAACAGATTGGATGCGACAACCACATCGAACCAGTCGGGATGCAGGACGAACTGTGCGCTGAGGATATCGATGTGGAACTTGTCGACGCGCACGTCGGGATATTCCTTGCCGATCGCAACGACGCGCTCGTCCCAGTAAGGCATGGTGATCGAAATGCCGTTGGACTTGGTCGCCGAGGTGAGGTGCTTCTTGGGTCGGCGCATGGCCAAATCGAAAGCGAAACGCAAGATGCGATCAACGCCGGTGCGGGTGAAGATGGTTTCCTGAAACACCATCTCGCGATCGGTGCCCTCGAAGATGCGGCCACCGACGCTCGAGTACTCGCCTTCGGTGTTCTCGCGCACCACGAAAAAATCAATGTCACCCGGATTGCGCCCGGCAAGCGGCGACTTGACGCCTGGCATCAGGCGGCACGGACGCAGGTTGACGTACTGATCGAAGCTGCGCCGAAACTTGAGGATCGATCCCCAAAGCGAAACGTGATCGGGAACCGTAGCTGGCCAGCCGACCGCACCGAAGTACAGGGCGTCGGTCTTTAACAGCTGGTCGAACCAGTCATCGGGCATCATCTGGCCGTGCTTTTCGTACCAGTCGCAACTTGACCAGTCGATATGCATGTAGTCGAGATCGATGCCTTCATGACGCGCGGCGGCATCGAGGCAGCGCAGTCCTTCGGGCATCACTTCGCGGCCAATGCCATCTCCTGGGATCACTGCAATGCGGTAGCGCTTTGTCATATCTACTACTCCAGAAACGTGGTGAAGTGCTCGACCGGTTCACGCACCGTCACGAGCGAATTCTCGATCTTGTCCGGATCGGCATAGCCAAGGCTCATGCCGCAGACCAGCATCTGGTCGTCTGGAAGTTTCAGGTGTTCGGCGATGATGCGGTGAAACGGCGTGAACGCGGCCTGCGGGCAGGTATCCAGCCCGCGTGCACGCGCGGCAATCATGACATTTTGCAAGAACATGCCATAGTCGAGCCACGAGCCGCGCTCAAGCACGCGATCGATGACGAACATGATGCCCACCGGTGCGTCAAAAAAACGGTAGTTGCGGCCATGCTGGTGATGCATCGCCGGCTTGTCAGTCTTGGTGATGCCAAGAAGACCGTAGAGATCCCAGCCGACCTTGCGTCGCCGCTCGATATAAGGCGTGACCCAGGTTCGCGGATAGTAGGCATATTCCTCGACATAGAGCGTGGCGGCGTCGGGATGATTGTGGGCTGCGCTGATTTTGTCTGCGAGTTGTTCTTTCGACTCGCCCGTAAGGACGTAGACGCGCCACGGCTGGATATTGGTGCCCGAGGGGGCACGACTTGCGACCCGCAGGATGTCGACCACCGTCTCGCGCGAAACAGGGGTATCCAGGAATGCGCGAATCGAGCGCCGCGACTCGATGGCGCGATCGACGACAGCCGAATCGAGGTTGGCAGGAACAGGTGATGAGGTCATGGCAGGATCAGAAGTAGGGAAAGCTGTTGTCGCAATGCATCAGGCAGGGGATGCGGACGGCGCTGGGCGCGATCGACATAGACATGGACGAAGTAGCCCGAAGCGCAAGCGGCAGAGTCGCTGGCGTTGAAGATGCCGATTTCATAGCGCACGCTTGATCGACCGATATGCGCGACGCGAAGGCCGGCGCGGACCTTTTCGGGAAAAGCCAGCGAGCGGTAGTAATTGCAATGGGTCTCGACGACGAGGCCGATGACCGCACCCTGGGCGAAATCGAGCAGTCCGTTCTCGATCAGGTAGCGATTGACGATGGTATCGAACCAGCTGTAGTAGACCACGTTGTTGACGTGGCCATAGGCGTCGTTGTCCATCCAGCGCGTCGCAATGTCGATCACGTGCGGATAGGCGCCGATGTCTGGCGGTGCTGTCATGCGCGAATTCTCTCACTGTTGCCGGCGTGCAAGACCACGAGCGCCACGGCAAGCGATGTGATCACCAGGCCGATCAGCGCCGCGCGCGTGAAAATCTCGCCAAACATCAGGTAGGCCATGAGCGCTGTCACCGGGGGCACGAGATACAGGTAGCTTGTCACTTCGGTGGCGCGCCCGCGCCTTATCATGAGAAAGAAAAGCGATACGCCACCGCCCGAGAGGACAAATACCGACCAGGCGTAGGCCAACCAGAAGTTGGCCGTGAATTCGATGCGTGGCACCTCGAACACGAAGGCCACGGGCAAGGTCACGAGAAGCGCTGCAATGAACTGGATGACCTGGCCGGTACGGACATCGATGAAGGGACAAAAGTGCTTCTGATAGAGCGTGCCCAGCGTCATCGAGAAAAGTCCGCAGACGGCAAGAACGATCGCCACGCTCGAGAGCCCGTTCGTTGAGATGCGATTAGAGACCACCAGAAGCACGCCGACGAATCCGAGGATAAGGCCCAGCCACTGGCGCCGCGTGACCTGCTCACCGAAGGCGCCGCTGATCACCGCAGTAAGGATCGGCTGCGTGTTGACGATCAGTGCGGCAAGGCCGGCGGGCATGCCAAGCTCGATCGCGCACCAGACGCAGCCGAGGTAACCCGCCTGGATGGCAAGTCCTGCGACGGCGACGTGGATTGCATCCGGCAAGGTTTTCGGCCAGGGGGCGCGGCTGAAGAAAGCCAGCGTGCCCATCAAGGCGATGACGCCAAGATAGCGCGCGCTAAGAAAGAAAAGCGGCGGCGCGTAAGGCAGGCCGAAACGCGCGACGACGTAGCCCGAAGACCAGATGACGACGAAGGCAAGCGGAATCGCGCGAACGCCAAAATCGCTTGCCGCGGCCCGTGCCAGACTCATGCAGCCTGAGCCGGGTTGCCCTGCGAGCGGCGCGCAGCAATTGCTGCGGCGATGTGCGGCTGCCACGCCAGCGCAGCCTCGACGGTCTGGCGGTGCAATGCGACGGTGATGTCCAGATCGCGCCCATAGCCGCCGGCCATGGTCACAACCAGGGGCAAGCCGCGAGCATGGGCAAAGTCAAACACCTTGCGGTCGCGCTCCTTCAGTCCCGCCGCCGTCAGTTTCAAGCGACCGAGGCGGTCGTTTTCGTGGGGGTCTGCTCCCGCCAGGAAAAACACCATGTCGGGCGAAAAGCCAGGCGGCAGTAAAGCCAGCGCCTCGTCAAGTGCGTCCAGGTAGCGCGCATCGCCCGCGCCGTCGGGCAGGCCAATGTCAAGGTCACTTTTTTCCTTGCGAAACGGGAAATTCTTCTCGGCGTGCAAGGAAAGCGTGAAAACGCTCGCGTCATCGCTAAAAATCCGGGCGCTGCCGTTGCCCTGATGAACGTCAAGATCGACGATCAAGGCGGCCCCGATCAGGGCCTCGCGCTGCAGCACGCGAATCGCCACGGCGACATCGTTAAAGACGCAAAAGCCACTGCCGCGCTCGCTAAGCGCATGATGGGTGCCACCGGCAAGGTTGACTGCGATGCCCTCTTTTTGCGCCATCCTCGCAGCGGCGATGGTGGCGCCCACCGATCGGCACGCGCGCTCGACCATCGCCTCGGACCACGGAAATCCGATTTCGCGGGCCTCGCCAGAACTCAAGGTGCCCAAGAACACGCGCTCGATGTAGGCGCCGTCGTGAACAAGCGCGAGTTCATCGCGGCTGGCGGGCCGCGGTTCAGTCAACTCGATGCCTGGCAGAGCCCGCACCGCCTCGCGCAGACGCGCATATTTCTGCATCGGAAAGCGATGGCCGGTGGGCAGCGGAAGGACGAACTGGTCGCAGGAAAAAGCGTGCACGAAGGGCTCTACGAAGAGCGAAAAGTCTAGCATCGTCGGCAGGAAGGCGTGGGCCGGGGCTGGCAAGCGCCTCCGTGCGCCCGCATCAGGATGGCCGCCGACGCGGAAAACGGCCGACCCGTGCGAAAAATTTGTGAAACGCAATCAACTACTTATAAAGACCGCTGTTACAAAATTAATTTGGTGCAACGCACCAAATGGGCTTGACTTCGGCACCTGAGCCCCTACAATTCACATTGTTGCGCCGCACCATGAACGCGCGCACGCCCTAGAACGACTAAATTCGACATCCAATGGAAAGGGTTTTAAATGAACACGACTTCCCCCGAGCAACTCGCAGCCGCCTATCAAAGCAATCTCGAAACCATGTTCGTCCTCGCGCACACCACCTTTGCGGGCGTCGAGAAGGTGCTTGAGCTCAACCTCAATGCCGTCAAGGCCAACCTTCAGGACAGCGCTGGCAAGACGCGCGCGCTGCTCGCCGTGAAGGATCCGCAGGAACTGATTTCGTTTCAGGCTGCACAAGTTCAGCCGACCGCAGAAAAGGCTGTCGCCTACTCGCGTCATCTGTACGAAATTGCAAGCGCCACGCAAGCTGAGTTCACCCGTGTTGCCGAAGACCAGCTCGCCGAAGCCAACAAGAAGCTCGTGACCTTGATCGACAGCGCAGCGAAGAATGCTCCGGCCGGATCGGAAACCGCTGTGGCCATGATGAAGTCAGCCGTGGCCGCTGCCAATTCGACCTACGACAGCATTTCGAAGGCGACCAAGCAAGCCGTGGAAATCGCTGAAGCCAACGTCGCTGCTGCGACCAACGCGGCCGTCAAGACCGCTGGTCGTGCCGCGACTTCCGCACGCACCAAGAAGGCTGCCTAAGCTTCGCGAAAACGCGTTTTCCTGCACCACCGTCAGGGCCGCTTGCCGAAAGGAAGCGGCCCTGATCTTTTCTGGCCGGGCATCAATCGGCAAGGCCCGCTGTCGGCGCTATGATCAGCACTCCCCACTTTTGGAGGTGCTCGTGACCCAGGCCCGCCCGAAGAACATCCCGCTGATCTTGGCGAGCTCGCTTGGCGCGGCGTGCCTCGCGCTTTGCGCCGCCATCGCATGGGCCCAAGGCGCCCATTCCGCCTTCCAGTTTCACGACGAGTTCTACTGGCTGGAACAGATGAACAAGGCCTCGGCTGTGATGGTCGTCGAACAAGGCATCGTGACGCGCGAACTGGGCCAGACGATTACCGCAAGCATCGCGCAGAGTATCGAAAACGGTAGTCGTGCCGGCGCCCCTCGTCCGGGCGTCTCGCAATATCTGGACCTTGAAAAGGAGCTGATCAAGCTTGGCGGCCCGGACGTGACGCGCCTGCACTCGGGCCGCAGCCGGCAGGATCTGCTGGCCACGGCGAACCGGCTCAAGCTCAGGGAACGCGATCTCGAACTGATCGACCGGATCTCGGCCGTCAGGGAGCGCATGCTGGGTTTGGCCAAGGCCAATATCAACACCATCATTCCGGCCTACACCAATGGCGTGCAGGCACAACCGATCACCTTTGCGCACTACCTGCTGGGCTACGAAGGCGCACTTGCACGCGATGCACAACGAATCCGATCGGCCTACGCGCGCATCAACCTGAGTCCGCTCGGTGCTGCCGCACTTGGCACCTCCAGCTTTGCCATTGACCGCGCACGTCTTGCCACGCTACTGGGCTTTGACGGGCTAATCGAGGACTCCTTTGACGCCAACCTCGTGTCTTCGCTCGACGTCCCGCTTGAGTCGGTGCAAATCTCGGAGAGCGCGGCGCTGACCATTGGCGCGCTCACCGAAGATGTGGAACTGCAGTATCACGAAACGCAACCGTGGCTGCTTCTGGCAGAAGGCGCCCTCACCGGTCCGAGCAGCATCATGCCGCAAAAGCGCAACCCCTACGGGCTCAACGATATCCGCGACATGGCAAGTGATGTCGAAGGTGATGCCGAAACGTTTCGCCTTCTCGCGCACAATGTCGCCGCCGGCATGCCCAGTTACAAACACGGTAGCGCCGAAAAAACCATCGATGACACCTTGCTGATGCTAGACCAGCTCGACACCGTGCTGGCTGCTGTCGTCATCGATCCCGCACGCGGCCTGGCCGAAGTCAACGACGACTACTCGACCACCACCGAGCTCGCCGACGTGCTGCAGCGGCAATGCAATGTGCCCTTTCGCATCGGCCACCATTTTGCCTCCGAGCTTGTCACCTACGGCCGCAGCCACCACCTCAAGGCGGCACAACTGCCTTACCCCGAGGCGCAGCGCATCTACACCGCATCGGCTCAGACCTTTGGCATCGAAAACGCCCAGCTGCCGCTTGACGAAGCGAGTTTCAGGCGCGCGCTCTCGCCTGAAAACATGATCGCCTCGGCACGCGTGACTGGCGGCCCGCAGCCAGCCGAAGTCGAGCGCATGCTCAAGGAAGAAGAGGCCAGCGTGAAGGACGACCGCAGCTGGAGCGCTGACAAGCGCCAAAGGCTGGCTAACGCCTCCGCCGCTCTCGATCAGGCGTTTCAGAGTCTGCTCAAGCCTTGAGCCTTGGGGCTTGTGCCTTGGCGCTATCAGACGTTTTCATCGATCTCGGCCTCAAGTGCGAGCACGCCCGCCTTCAGTGCCGCATAGGCCTCATCAAGCTGCGACAGCGGACCCTTGACGCCGAGTTCGATGTGGCGGCGCGAACGCGGCCCTGCAACCGCATCATCGCCAACCGATGGCAAACTGAACACGCGCATGTCCGGGAAGCGCGCTTCGAGCTGCTCCATCAACGGCGTCAAGGTCGATTCGGCGGTCTGAAAGACGAGCAAGGCGCGCTCGCCGCGCTCGCCGCGCTGAAACAGGTGCGTGTAATGGGTGTCGAGCACAGCCTCGATCATGGGCCAGGCCATGACCGGGAATCCCGGGACGAAGTAATGCTCGCCGATCTGGAAGCCCGGAATCTTGTTAAACGGGTTGGGGATGATTTTCGCGCCCTTGGGAAACTCACCCATGCGCAGGCGCTGGTCACGCTCCTTTGGCGTTAACGGCTGCGCCATCTCGGAAATACGCTCGAGGATGCGCTCGCGCGCTTGCGGATGCAGTTCGCACTCTACGCCCAAGGCGACAGCCGCTGCCTGGCGCGTGTGATCATCGGGCGTGGCGCCAATGCCGCCCGTGACAAAGACGATGTCCTCAGTCGCCAGCGTCCGCTTCAGTTCCTCGACGATCTCCTCACGCTCGTCGGGCAGATAACGCGCATACGACAGCGCCATGCCGCGTGCCTCGAGCAACTCGATGACTTTGGCAAGATGCTTGTCGCTGCGCCTGCCCGACAGGATTTCGTCGCCGATGATCAAAAGTCCGAATTTGGGTCGTTTCAACGCTTCCTCATTTCACGCACGGGTGGGTCAAGCAAAGGTCGGTTCGTCCACGCAAGTCGAGCATAACGCACCGCCGTCACAACTTCAGCGCTCGATCGATTCCCAGACACGCTGCAAGCGCTTGACAGAAACCGGCATCGGCGTTCGCAGCTCCTGGGCAAAAAGCGCGACCCTGAGCTCTTGCAGCAGCCAGCCAAAGTCGGCAAGCGGCCGGTCGGCCTGACCCCGGCGCTTGTCCAGCGCGCGGCGCCAGCGCACCTCAAGCGGCGTGATCTCGGCCATGAGTCGCTTGTCGCGTTCGGGATCGGCCTTTAGCTTGTCGATGCGCAAACTGACCGCCTGCAGATAGCGGGGCAGATGCGGCCAGCTGCCTGCCGGGGTGGCAAGCACAAAGTCCGACTGCATCAGAAATTTCAGTTGCGACTCGACGTCCGACTGCGCAGCGACCGCGCCGCGAAGGAGCGGCAGCTTGCGCTGCACGCCATGATATTCATTGAGCACGAGGGCGGTCTGGCGCACAATTTCCTGGGCCACAAGCGACACCCGCGTGCGCGCATCCTTGAGCCGCGCGGCAAAGCTTTCCTGATCTTGGGGCCACGGCTCTTGCAGGCATGCGCGCTCAAGGGCAGCCAGGATGATCTGCTCGCGCAATTCGTCGATCGTCCCAAGCGGCATGTACTGCATCGCCATGGCATTTAACTGCGGCAGATTCTTCGAGATGAACTTGAGCGGCTCTTTCAGCTGAAGTGCAAAAAGTCGCATCAGGCCAAGGCGGTGCGCAAGGCGCGCCTGCTCGGGCTCGTCAAAGACCTCGATCTGGCAATACGTCTTGTGATCAACAAGCGCCGGATAGCCGATCAATGTCTGGCCGTCACGCTCGATTTCCAGCAGTTCCGGCAGCTCTTCAAAATTCCAGTCGGTGACAGCAGCACTCGCAAATGGCCGTGGGCGCGTTTGCGCGAGCGGCGCTTGCGCCTGCTCGAGCTGCAAGGCAGCACGCTCGGTATCGGCGTCAGGACGGACCAGTGACAGCGCATTTTTCCCGCGCGCAGCCTGAAATGCTTCCTGGAACTGCCGCTGCGCTTCCTGGCCGAGTTCGGCGCGCAGGGCCGCAAGGTTCCTGCCCATCGCAAGTTGCCTGGCGCTGGCATCGGTCACGCGGAAATTCATGCTCAGATGCAAAGGCACGGTTTCGGCCTTGAAATCGCTTTCATGCACGGTAACGCCAAGCGTCTCGCGAAAATCGCTGCAGATCCTGGCGAGCAGGCCCACGCGCGGCGGCGCATCGCCATTTCGCGCAAGAAAGCCATCGACGTAATTCGGAAGCGGCACGGCGTGGCGGCGGATGCGCTGCGGCAGCGACTTGACGAGCCAGCTGACTTTTTCCTTCAGCATGCCAGGTACCAGCCATTCGGCGCGTGCCGCATCGATCTGGTTTAGGGCATAGATCGGTACTTCGAGCGTGACGCCATCACGCGGGCTGCCCGGCTCGAAATGATAGTCGAGCGCCATGGCAATGCCCCCCATCTCGAGCGATCGCGGAAAATTGTCGCTGGTCACGCCGGCAGCATCGTGGCGCATCAGGTCTTCGCGCGACAGGCGCAAGAGCCCGGGGTTTTGCAGCCGTTCGCGCTCGAACCAGCGCTCGAACAGGCGCTGATCGGTGACCTCGGCCGGGATGATGTGATCACAAATGGCAACGAGCAATTCGTCATCGACGAGTACATCGGGTCTTCGCGTCTTGTGCTCGAGCCTTTCGATATCCGCGATCAGCCGCTGGTTGTTTGCCATCATGTCGCGCACGGCAGCGCTGCGCGCCTCGAAGTTCTCGCCGTGCATGGCCGATACGATGCCGTCGCGGATCATGCAAGAGCGCGCCCTCACCGGATCGATCGTCGCAAAATCAATGCGGCGCTGCTGGTACACCGGCAAGCCATAGAGCGTGCCACGCTGCATGGCCACGACGCGCCCGCTGCTCTTTTCCCAATGGGGCTCGCCAACCGATGTCCTGATCAGGTGGGCGCCGACCTTCTCAAGCCACTGCGGTTCGATTTTCGCTACCGTGCGCGCATAAAGACGTGACGTTTCCATGAGCTCGGCCGCGACCACCCAGCGCCCCGGTTTTTTCGCGAGTACCGAGCCTGGCCAGATGAAAAACTTGATGCCGCGGGCACCGACAAAATGCGCCTCTGTTTCGCTCTTTAAGCCAACGTTGCCAAGCAGACCCGTCAAAAGCGCGAGGTGCAGTTGTTCGTAGGTGGCAGGCACGGTGTTGATGCGCCAGCCCATCTCGGCCACGTTGGCATGGAGCTGGCGCTCGACATCAAGCCATTCGCGCAAGCGCAGTGGCGACAGGAAGTTCTGCTTGCAGGTGTCGCGCAGCTGGCGCTGCGATTTCTTGTGCGCAAGCGCTTCCTGATACCAGTGCCAAAGCCGCAGGTCACCCATGAACTCGGAACGTTCGTCGGCCAGCCGCTTGTGCGCGGCATCTGCCGCACCCTGAGCTTCCAGTGGTCGTTCGCGCGCATCCTGCACCGAAAGTGCGGCAGCGATGATCAGCATCTCGCTTAAGCAGTGGCACTCGCGAGCGGCGAGCATCATGCGTGCAATGCGCGGGTCAAGCGGCAGGCGGGCGATCTCGCGACCGATCTCGGTTAACGCCTGCTCTTCGTTGACGGCGTTCAGCTCGGTCAGAAGCTGGTAGCCGTCAGCGATCGCGCGCGCTGCCGGCGGCTCAAGAAACGGGAACTCGGACACTTCGCCCAAGCCGAGCGCTTTCATGCGCAGGATCACCGAAGCAAGCGATGAGCGCAAGATCTCGGGGTCCGAAAACCGCGGCCGACTGGCAAAGTCGGCCTCGTCGTAGAGCCTGATGCAAACACCACTGGCAACGCGACCGCAACGGCCAGCACGCTGGTTGGCAGCAGCCTGGGAAATCGGCTCGATCTGGAGCTGCTCAACCTTGTTGCGATAGCTATAGCGCTTGACGCGGGCAACGCCGGTGTCAACCACGTAGCGAATCCCAGGCACTGTCAACGAGGTCTCGGCGACATTGGTGGCAAGCACGATGCGCCTTGCGCCCGAAGGCTTGAACACGCGTTCCTGCTCGGCTGCTGACAGCCGCGAGAAAAGGGGCAGGATCTCGGTATGAGACGGATGATGCTTTCGGAGCGCTTCGGCGGCTTCGCGGATTTCACGCTCGCCAGGCAGAAAGACCAGGATGTCGCCCGCGCCGATGTGCGCAAGCTCGTCAACCGCGGCAAGCAGCGCATCGGTGATGTCCTCGCCACGGGCCTCACCGGCCACAGGGCGGTAGCGCACTTCGACCGGATAGAGACGCCCGGAAACCTCGATCACCGGAGCCGGCCCGTGGGGTCCTCGAAAGTGGTTCGCAAAGCGCTCGGCATCGATCGTGGCTGACGTCACCACGACCTTGAGCTCGGGCCGCCTGGCGAGCACGCCCTTCAAGTACCCGAGCAAGAAGTCGATATTGAGGCTGCGCTCGTGCGCCTCGTCGATGATCAGCGTGTCGTAGGCCAGGAGCAACGGGTCGCCCTGGGTTTCGGCAAGCAAGATGCCATCGGTCATGAGCTTCACGCTGGCGCCGGCAGAAAGCGTGTCGGTAAAGCGCACCTTGTAGCCTACGACCTCGCCCAAGGGCGTTGCGAGCTCGTCGGCGATGCGCCTTGCCACGCTTGACGCCGCGATGCGGCGCGGCTGGGTGTGGCCAATCAGCCCGGCGCCGCCAGCGCCGCGCCCGCGGCCAAGCGACAGGCAGATCTTGGGCAACTGGGTGGTCTTGCCCGATCCGGTTGCGCCGCACACGATCACCACCGGATGGGCGGCAATTGCAGCGGCAATGTCGCCGCGTCGCGCCGAGACCGGCAATTCTTCGGCAAACACCAAAGGCGGGATCGGATTGGCCACGACGTGCTTGGCAGCAAGCGGGCGCGCAGGACGTTTCGGACGCGCGGTGGAAGGCTCAGACATTGGCGGGGCAATTGACGCGCTTGCGACTCGCATGCGTCTTGGACCAATTATAATCAAGCGATGAACGCCCCTGACACGCCATCGCCATTTCGCGCCGAGCCGGATCTCGACGAAAGTCAATCGGACTTGCCCACACTTCTTGAGGACGATGAAGTGTCACAGGCACAGTTCGTCGCCTGGTTTCGGGCGGTGGCCCCCTATGTGCATGCCTTCAAGCGGCGCGTTTTCGTCGTTGCCTTTGGCGGTGAAGCCGTGCTCGCCGGGCGGCTGACACGCATCTGCGAAGACTTGGCGCTGCTGCGCGCACTGGGGATTCGCGTCGTCGTCGTGCATGGCTCGCGTCCGCAGATCGAAGAGCAGCTGCGGCTGCGCCAGATCGAATCGCAATTCGTCAAGGGCATTCGCATCACCGACGGGGCCGCGCTTGAGTGCGCCAAGGAAGCCGCAGGCGAAATCCGCCTTGATATCGAGGCGGCGTTTTCCCAGGGCTTGGCCAACACACCGATGTGGAACGCCGACATCAAGGTGCTGTCGGGCAATTTCATCACGGCAAAGCCGGTGGGCGTGGTTGACGGTGTCGATTTTCAAAGCACCGGTGTCGTTCGCAAGGTGTCCTCGGAGGTGATCCAGCTTGCGCTTGCAGCGCGCGCCGTGGTGCTGATTTCGCCGTTGGGCTTCTCGCCCACGGGCGAAGCCTTCAATCTTGACATGGAAGACGTGGCGGCAAGCGTTGCCGCTGCGCTGCACGCCGAGAAGCTGCTGTTTCTGACCGAAACGCCGGGCATCGTTGATGCGCAGCACGAATTGATCCGCGAACTGTCGACGCTGTCGGCAAGCCGGCTCCTTGACAGTGGCGTCTTGCCAACCGACACGGCGCATTATCTGAAGCACGCGCTGCGGGCGATCGGCGCCGGCGTTCCCAGGGCACACCTGGTGCCGTTTGCGCTTGATGGCTGCGCCCTGCTCGAGATTTTCACGCATGACGGCGTTGGCACCATGATCGCAGCCGACGATCTCGAAGAGCTGCGCGAGGCAACCGTTGACGACGTCGGCGGCATTCTCAAGCTGATCGAGCCGCTCGAGGCCGACGGCACGCTGGTCAAGCGCGGGCGCGGACGAATCGAGCGCGAAATCGAGTATTTCAGCGTCATCGAACACGATGCCAGGCTCTTCGGATGCGCCGCACTCTACGCATTTCCGAACGAAAAGATGGGTGAGCTTGCCTGCCTTACGGTGTCGCCCGATGCACAGGGCATGGGCGATGGCGAAAAACTCTTGAAACGCATCGAGCAGCGCGCGCGTGCCATGGGACTTGAAGCGCTCTTCGTCTTGACCACACGCACGGCCCACTGGTTCTTGAAAAGGGGCTTCGTCGTCGCAGGCGTAGACAGCTTGCCCAAGGATCGGCAGCGCATGTACAACTGGTCGCGCAAGAGTCAGGTGCTGCTCAAGCGCATCTAGAATCTAGTTGCCGCGCTCGGCCCACTGCGTCGCAAAGCGCGCGAGCTCGGCTGCCCGCTTCAATCCGAGTTTTTCGCGCAGGTTGGCGCGATGCGCCTCGACAGTCTTGACCGAGCGGCCAAGCTTGGTTGCGATTTCAGACACCGTAAGCCCCTGCCCGATCATGCGCAGGATCTCGAACTCGCGGTCGGTCAGGTTGTCGATGAAGGACACCTTCTGGTCCATGCCGCTACTCAAAAAGCGCTGCACCATGACGGTTTGCATGCGATCGCTGACATACACGCCGCCATTGAGGATCTTGCGGATCGCCATGAGCAGCCGCTCAGTCGCTTCCTGCTTCATGACATAGCCCTTGGCCCCGGCGCGAAAGGCGCGATCCGAATACAGCGCTTCGTCGTGCATGCTCATCATCAGGATCAGGAGTTCTGGCTGCTGCGCGTGCATCAGCTTGACGAGTTCAAGCCCTGACGTGCCCGGCAAGGAAATGTCAACGATGGCCAGATCGACCGGCTCGGCGCGAAGCACGGCGATCGCTGAATCGGCGTCGCCAGCCTCGTAGCGCACGTCAAGGTCGGGTTCCCGATTGACCAGCTGTGCGATGCCCTGACGCACGATGACGTGGTCATCGACGATCATGATGCGGGCCTTGGCAGGAAGCGGGCCGATGGTCGAGGCCTGGCTAGTCATGCGCTTCTCCTTCCTCGCGTAGCGTTTGCGCCACATTGCGATTGATCGTGACGCGCAGCCGGACATCGTGGCTGCGCACATTCTCAAGCGAGAGCCGGGCTCCGATCAACTGGGCGCGATAGCGCATGCTGATCATGCCGATGCCCGGGCCGTCGCCATCGTCATCGCGCGTTGCGCCAAGCCGGCCCGAATTGGTGACCGTCAAGACCAGCTGATCCTGCTTTGCCGCGAGGTCGATGCCGATCCTGCCGCGGTCTCCGTGTTTGACCGCATTGTGCACCGCTTCCTGCGCGATTCGAAAGAGGTGGTGCGAAACAATCGGGCTGGCGATGGTTGCGCCCTCGTCGGCGCCGTAGCGGCATTCGATGCCATAGACATGGCTGATATCGCGCGCGAGCTGCCCCAGCGCCACGATCAGGGCGTTGTCTTCGGGGCCGACGGGCCGCAAGCCGCGCGCAAGCGCGCGGATGTTTGAAATTGCCTCGTTGGTCAACTGCGCGATCTGCTCGGCGCTTGCAGCCTCGCTGGGATCGCTGGCGCCAAGGCGGTTGGCAAGCGCCTTGGCAAGAAAGGCGATGCCGGTCAGGTGCTGGCCGACACCGTCGTGCAATTCGATGCTAAGGCGTGCCTTTTCACGCTCGACAGCGCGCAGTTCTGCCGAGGTCAGGCGACGCGGCGAGGTGCGCCGTGTCGACGCGGTAGCACTCACGTCTTGGGGGGCCTTTGGCGAATGCGCGAAGCGGGCGCCACGCTTGGATTAAAATCGGGCTTCATCGATCAAGTGTACTAGGAAAGGTTCGCAATGAGCAGAACCGTGCAGTGTGTGAAACTCGGACGGGAAGCAGAAGGCCTCGATTTCCCGCCAGCGCCAGGCGAGCTTGGCCAGCGCATCTATCAGAACGTTTCGAAACAGGCCTGGGCCGACTGGCAAAAGCATCAGACCATGCTGGTCAACGAAAACCGCCTCAACCTGGCCGATGCGCGTGCGCGCAAGTACCTGATGCAGCAAATGGAGCAGCATTTCTTTGGCTCAGGCGCCGAT
This sequence comes from Gammaproteobacteria bacterium, assembly GCA_903970185.1. Lineage (GTDB taxonomy): Bacteria > Pseudomonadota > Gammaproteobacteria > Burkholderiales > Burkholderiaceae_D > CAJCIC01. The sequence goes on along the minus strand of CAJCIC010000021.1, from coordinate 5,190 downwards.
GTCGCCCAGGGATACGTGCCGCCAACTTCGAACTGATCGGAGCAGATCGGCCTACTGCGCGGCTTCGCGCTCGAGGTCTTCGACGCCGATGTGACGCACGTCGCGTCCTTTGACCATGTACACCGTGTATTCGCACATGTTCTTGGCGTGATCGCCAATGCGCTCGAGCGCCTTCACGATGAAAAGCGTCTCGATCGAGCGCGAGATGGTGCGCGGATCTTCGATCATGAAGGTGATCAGCTGGCGCATGATGGCGCTGTATTCGTCATCAAGGGCCAGATCGTCACGGACCACCTGTGCCGCCGAGATCGGATCGAGCCGCGCAAACGAATCCAGCGCCTTGCGCAGCATGGCGATGGCGGCGTCGGCCATGTGATTGAGTTCGACCCGCGGCATGTTGGCGCGCTCGGCCTCATGGATCAAGCGCGCCATGCGGGCGATCTTTTCCGCCTCGTCGCCAATGCGCTCGAGATCGGTGATGACCTTGATGACCGTGACCAGCAAGCGCAAATCACCGGCGGTCGGCTGACGCCTTGCGATGATGTGGCTGCACTGTTCGTCGAGTTCGACTTCCATGCGGTTGACCTGCTTGCCGGTCACGGCAATGCCTTCGATCATCTGCAAGTCGCCGTTGCCCAGGGCCTCGATGGCGCGATTGATCTGTTCTTCGACTAGGCCACCCATTTGCAGCACGCTCGAGCGCACCGCCTCAAGTTCGGAGTCAAACTGCTTCGATGTGTGGTCAGACATGGGTCCGCTAGATAGGGCAATCTGAAAAGGATAGGTGGAGCATATGACACATTTGTTTCATTGTCTCAAACGGGGCGCAAATATCGGGCGATATCGCCACTCTCGCGCGCAAGTAGCAGTACATCTGCCCCGCGCTTGGCAAAAAGACCATTACAGACCGTGCCAACGATACCGTCAAGATGCTCCTCCATGGTGACAGGAGAATCGAAAAAGAGCCCATGCACGTCGAGGATCTGGTTGTGGTTGTCGGTGGTGAAGGGCTTGCCATCGGCGCCCTGGCGCAGCCGAATGTCAGGCTTGCCTGCCGCGCCATGGAGCTGCAGCAGGGTGCGCTCGATCTGCGCGCGCGCCATCGGAATGACCTCGATCGGAAGCCCGAACTTGCCAAGTTTTGGCACGAGCTTCGAGCCATCGGCAATGCAGACAAAGCGTCTTGCCGCCGAGGCGACGATTTTCTCCCGCGTCAGTGCTCCGCCGCCGCCTTTGAGCATGTGCAGCGATTCGGTAATCTCGTCAGCGCCATCGATATAAAGCTCGAGGCCGTCAACGTCGTTCAGATCGAAGATTTTCACGCCCTGTCGCGCGAGGCGCTCGGCACTTCTTTCCGAACTCGATACCGCGCCGCGAAAGCGGATGCCGCTGTTGCAAAGGAGATCGATGAAGATATCTGCAGTGGTACCGGTGCCGATGCCGAGCACCGAGTCTTCGCGCACGTCGCCGCGAATCTCCTCGAGCGCTGCGCGCGAGACCTTCTCCTTTAGCGCGTTCTGGTCCATCGCTAGCCTTTCTTGCGCAATGGCGGCAAGTCTGTGCATACGCCCTCGTAAAGTTCCGCTGCCATGCCCACCGATTCGCCAAGCGTCGGGTGCGGATGGATGGTGCGGCCGATGTCGGTGGCGTCAGCACCCATCTCAAGCGCCAAGGCGATCTCGGAAATCAGGTCCCCCGCATGCAGGCCAACGATGGCGCCACCGAGAAGCTGATGCGTCTTTTCATCGAAGATCAGCTTGGTCATGCCTTCGTCGCGGCCGTTGGCAATCGCACGGCCCGAGGCCGCCCAGGGAAAGACGGCCTTGCCCACGCTGATGTTCTTGCTGCGTGCCTCGTCTTCGGTCAGGCCGACCCAGGCCACTTCCGGGTCCGTGTAGGCCACCGAGGGGATCACGCGGGCATCGAAGGCGGCCTTGTGGCCTGCGGCCACTTCAGCTGCGACATGCCCTTCGTGCACCGCCTTGTGGGCGAGCATCGGCTGGCCGACGATGTCACCGATCGCGAAAATGTGGCCGACATTCGTGCGCATCTGGCGATCGACCTCGATGAAGCCACGATCGCTGACCTTCACTCCGGCCGCTTCAGCAGCAATCTTCTTGCCATTGGGCACGCGTCCGACGGCTTCGAGCACAAGGTCGTAGCGCTGCGGCGAGGACGGTGCGCCCTCGCCTTCAAAACCGACCCAAACGCCATCGTCGCGGGCGTCGATTGAGACCGTCTTGGTCTTTAGCATGATGCGGTCAAAACGCTTCTGGTTGAATTTCTGCCAGACCTTGACCAGATCACGGTCGGCGCCTGCCATCAGGCCATCGAGCATCTCGACGACATCCAGCCTCGCGCCAAGCGTCGAATACACGGTGCCCATCTCAAGGCCGATGATGCCGCCGCCGATGACGAGCATCTTTTGCGGCAGAAGGCGCAGCTCAAGCGCCCCGGTCGAGTCGACCACGCGCCGGTCGGAGGGTGCGAAGGGCAGGTGCACGGCTTCGGAGCCCGCCGCGATGATGGCACTGGCGAATTCGATGTCGCGCACCCCGCCTTCCGTCTCAACCGTCAGGTGGTGGGCATCCTTGAAGGTGCCCGTGCCGCGCACCACGTCGACCTTGCGTGCCTTGGCCATCTGGGTCAATCCGCCCGTCAGGCGCGCGACGACTTTTTCCTTGTGGCTGCGCAAGCGCTCAAGATCGATCGCAGGCGGTGCATAGGTAATGCCGTATGCGGCAAAGTGGGTGGCCTCATCCATGACCTGGGCGACGTGCAAGAGCGCCTTCGAAGGAATGCAGCCGACGTTCAGGCAAACCCCACCCAATGTCGCATCGCGCTCGATGAGAACCACCTTGAGGCCCAGATCGGCAGCGCGAAACGCGGCCGAATAGCCGCCAGGACCCGCGCCAAGCACAAGCAGGTCGTATCCTTCTGGCGACGACGCCTTGGCCGCAAGCGACGCAGCACCGACATCAGGACGGCCAGGCGGCGCGACGGTGGGCATAAGATTTGTGGCGCTCGCCTCGGATGGCGCAGGTTCTGGCCTGGGCGCAGCCGCCTGAGCCGGCCCGCCTTCGGCCTTGGGCGGCTCGGCCTTGGGATCGTCATCGCTTTTGAGCGTGAGCAGCACGCTTCCCTTTGAGACCTTGTCGCCAAGCTTGACGCGCAGCGCCTCGACGACGCCTTTTGCGCTGCTTGGAATTTCCATGCTGGCCTTGTCGGACTCGACCGTGACCAGCGACTGCTCGAGCGCCACGACATCGCCGGGCTGCACCAGAATTTCGATCACTTCAACCGCGTCAAAATCACCGATATCGGGGACCGCGACTTCGATTTGCGCCATCTGAGCCTTCTTCGGAACTTGAAACCGTTGACTACAGCAAAACGCGCCGCATATCGGCCAGCACGTCGGCAAGGTAAGTCGTAAAGCGCGCCGCCTGGGCACCGTCGATGACGCGATGGTCGTAGGACAGCGACAGCGGCAGTTTCAGGCGTGGCACGAACGCCTTGCCATCCCAGTGCGGCTTCATGTCCGAGCGCGACAGGCCAAGAATCGCAACTTCAGGCGCGTTGATGATCGGCGTGAAGGCGGTGCCACCCACGCCGCCAAGCGACGAGATCGTAAAGCACGCGCCTTGCATCTCGGCAGGACTGAGCTTGCCCTCGCGCGCCTTGGCGGCAAGCTCGGACGTCTCGCGCGCGAGTTGTGCCACACCCTTCGTGTCGCAATCGCGGATCACGGGGACGACAAGGCCATTGGGCGTGTCCGCTGCAAAACCGAGATGGAAATACTTCTTCAGAATCAGGTTGGCACCTTCGCCATCGAGCGAACTGTTGAAGTTCGGAAAGCGCTTGAGTGCGGCAACACAGGCTTTCATGACAAACGCCAGCATCGTCACCTTGACGCCATCCTTGCCCAAAGCGTCGTTGGTCGAGCGCCGGAACGCCTCGAGATCGGTGACGTCGGCCTCGTCGAACTGCGTCACATGCGGAATCATGGCCCAGTTGCGCGCGAGGTTGGGGCCGGATAGCTTCTTGATGCGCGACAGTGCAACGGTCTCGGTCGCACCGAACTTGGAGAAATCAAGCGAAGGCCACGGCAGGAGCGTCAGTGCGGCAGAGCCGGGCTTGCCCGAAGCCGCGGGCGCAGCGCCCGACTTGGCCGATAGCGCAGCCTTGACGAAGGCCTGGACATCCTCGCGCGTGATGCGGCCTTTCGGCGCGCTGCCCGCGACGCGCTTCAGATCAACGCCAAGCTCGCGCGCAAACTGCCGCACCGATGGACTGGCGTGCGGCAATCCGGCGATCGGCTGGCCAACATCCGTTGCCGCGTCCAATACCGCTGCGGGCGCTGCTGCCGCGAGCGTCGCTTGCGGCGCTGCTGGCACAGGCGTGCTGGCTGGGGTTGCTGGCGCTGGCGCAGCGGCCGTCGCCGGTGCGGGGGTGGCTGCGCTCGCGCCAGCCAATGCCTGTGGCCTGGCCTTTGCGCCTTTTATGCGTGCGATCAACGTGCCTTTTGAGACCTTGTCGCCGACCTTGACGAGGATGGCGTCGATGACGCCGGCAGCGCTGCTTGGGATTTCCATGCTCGCCTTGTCCGACTCGAGCGTGATCAGTGACTGATCCTGGGTGACGGTGTCGCCGGCCTTGACCAGCACCTCGATGACCTCCACGGCATCGAAGTCGCCAATGTCAGGCACCGTCACCTCGAGCATCGTTTCAGCGGGTGCGGCGGCCTCGGCAACAGGCGGGGCTTGTGCTGTGAGCGCGCCTTGTGCCGGTGCAGGTTCAGGAGGTGCCGATGCCACAGGCGCTGGCGCTGCCGGTGGCAGGGCGGCAACGGCAGCTTCCTTCCCAGAGGGCTGTGGCTTCGACTGCGCGCTCGCGGCTTCAACCAGGGCAAGCAGCGTGCCCTGGTTGACCTTGTCGCCAAGTTTCACCCTGACCTCGGTAATGCGTCCGGCCGTCGAGCTTGGAATCTCCATGCTGGCCTTGTCGGACTCGACCGTCACGAGCGACTGTTCCGCCTTGATGACGTCACCTGGCTTGACGAGCACTTCGATTACTTCGACATCGTGGAAATCGCCAATGTCAGGAACAGTCACTTCAATTGCACTCATGCTAGGCCTGGGCTTTGTCGGCGGGGATGGGCGGTGTCTGCTCGGTCACGCATACGCCGGGTCC